>NZ_JAJDKA010000046.1:0-24629 GCF_020589945.1 Faecalibacillus sp. MSK20_93
AAGAAATGGTTTAAATGTAGTTCTAAAAAATATAGTGATAACTTCTAAAGACGGGTTTTTTTGATTCCTTTTTTGAATCATTGTTTGAACAGCCGGTAATACAAAAAAGACATGTAATTGTAGAAATAAAAAAAATAAATAATTTTTTTATTTTCATAAAATGCCCCCTTTGCTTATTCATCATTTATTATATCATATTCAAAGGAAGTTTGTCATAAATAGAAAGCTGATGTACAATAATAAAGAAATGAGGTGATTATCATCGCAAATTCAGGGAAAAGATGTTTATGTAGATGTATAAAGTCAATGAACATCATTATTGGAAAAGAAGAAAATACTTTATTTGAAAAAGGAGCAATCTATGATTGTGTTATTAAAGGAGAAATAAATGAACAACTTTATTATAAAGTATATGGTGATGAGTTCACTTTATCTTGTACAGAAAAAGAATTCCATCAAAATTTTTTGATTATCAAACATAAAAAGACGAATGAAGGAAAGTAGGAATTTTGAATTTTATAAGAAGTATGATAAAATAAGTTGCATAAAAAGGAGTAAAGAATATGGAACGTGTATATTATATTGATCATGTAAGTAATGATGATATTAATGCTTTATCTTTAAAGTTAAATAGTATGCAAGAAGTGTCACATATTAAAATAAATAAGGATTCTATTTCGTTTAATTGTGCACGACCAGATAATATACAAAACTATTTAGATGAATCAAAGATGGATTATGTACTTCAAGAAATGGTCAATCGAAAGAAAAGAGAGTATGTTTCTAATCAAGCAAAAGTAGAAAAAATCTTCATGTTTACGAATTTGGAAAGTGAAAAAGATGCACACGAAATACAAAACATTCTTTCTAAATATAGTGTTTATGAAAATGTTCAATTAGATTTTCAAAACAAACTTTTAACATTAACAACTTCAGCAAAAGCATTA
The DNA here is from genome assembly GCF_020589945.1 of Faecalibacillus sp. MSK20_93. Taxonomy (NCBI): domain Bacteria; kingdom Bacillati; phylum Bacillota; class Erysipelotrichia; order Erysipelotrichales; family Coprobacillaceae; genus Faecalibacillus; species Faecalibacillus sp. MSK20_93. The sequence goes on from NZ_JAJDKA010000046.1 coordinate 948, forward strand.
CCTCGTATTTCACGTATTGTTGAAAATGTTAATCCTGAAATACAAGTAGAACAATGGAAAAAGCCCTTTAAATCACAAGATTTATTTAATGAAAAATATGTACAAAAGTATGCAAGAATTGCTTTATTATGTGTAGGTATTGCACTTGGATTGGTTACTTTTGGAGATACTTCATTTTTAACTTATGTAGGATGGATGATAGCTTTACTTATTTGTAATGAAAAAGTACTTGTTGAAGCTAAAAGAGATTTACAGTTAAAAAATTATTTATCAGAAAATAATATCTTTTTATTAGCTTGTTTTATGGGATGGATCTATGGAGCATTTATTGAAGCGTTGGTTGTTTCTATCATGTATCAAGCTGGTAAACAATTGATTATGCAAGTAACACAATGGTCTATGGAAAAGATCGATGATTTAGTAGCGCATCAAAACTTAGGAAGAAGGTTACGTAAAGGAAAAGAAGAAATGATTCCTTTAGGTAACTTTGATATTGGAGATGTTATCGTTATCAATGAGGGTGAAACCATTCCTTTAGGTGGTAAAATTATTAAGGGAAATGCTAAATTGGATGTTTATGCCATTGATGGTAGTGATGTATGTATTAAATCTAAAATTGGAAATGAAGTTTATAGTGGAACTGTTGTTACAGAAGGATATTTACATGTAAAAACAACAGCTTTATATGAAGATTCAGCAATGTCTAAAGTTTTAGATATTGCGATGAATGCACCAATGTCTTCATCACATACAGAAAAAATTATTTTTAAAGTTTCTGATGTTTATTCTAAAGCTTTAATTATTGTTGGTTTAGTATGCTGTGTTGTTTTACCATTAATAAATTTAACAGATAATTTAAAATATATGTATTTAGGAATTATTATGTTGACTGTTTCTGGAAGTTTTGCCTATGTTCAAGGAGCATCCTTTACTTTACTTGCGGGAATAGCTAAAGCATTCTCTAAAAAAATTGCGATTAAAGAAAATAGCGAGTTGGATGATTTAAATACATGTACAACAATTATCTATGATCGTTTTGATGGTATTGAAACAACAGAAGAAGAAATGGATCTTTTTGAAAAAATCAAAGGATTACATAAATCATTGATTATTTTTAATGACGGACCGGTTGATTTAGAAAATGATGAATATACAATTTATAACAATTATAGTGTTGAACAAAAATTAAAAGTTATGGATAAAACACTTGTTGCTGGACCTGTTGCTTATATTGGAGATTGTGATAAAGATATTGCTTTACTTCAAAAGGCGTCTGTTGCCATTTCTCGTGGTGGTGTTCATAATGAAAAAGTACAACGTAATAGTGATATTATGTTGACGGATTCTAATTTTGATACAATTATTGATTTATTAAAAATAGCTAGAAAACAAAAGAGTATTAATATTGGAAATACTTTTATTGGGATTGTGATTAGCTTGCTTGTTGTATTATTAGCAGTTATTTCATTTATTCCTTGGTGGGTAGCTTGTTTAATTTATATTTTAGAATCAATACTTGTTTTATTGAATTCACAAAATATTGTAAGAATGTAAAATGCAAAGATTTCTTTGCATTTTTTTAGGAGAAAAAATGAAAGTAAAAAAAGAAATGTTATTAATGGATTATCTATTATTATCTTATAATCGCAAAAATGCTAAAAACTTATTAAAATATAAACAAGTTTATGTAAATAACCAACAAATTAGTCAGTTTGATTATTTATTACATGAAAATGACCAAGTAGAAATCAAAAAAGAAAATACATCTTCATTAGAGATTTTATATGAAGATCAAGAATTTGTTGTAATCAATAAACCTTCTGGTTTATTAAGCATGTCAGATGGTAAAGAAAAAGAAAAAACAGCTTATCATTATGTAAGTGAATATTTAAAAAAACAAGACAGAAAACAAAAAGTATTTATTGTTCATCGTTTAGATCGAGAAACATCTGGTGTTTTAATGCTTTGTAAAAATGAAAAAATAAGAGATTTATTACAAAAAGATTGGAATAAAATCGTTTATTTAAGAGGCTATATGGCTTTAGTAGAAGGTAAAGGCTTAAAAAATGGAACATTAAAAAACTATTTGGCAGAAAGTAGAAGTCAACAAGTTTATGTTACAAGTAAAGAAAAAGGGAAACTTGCGATTACGCATTATAAAGCTATTAAAGAAATGAAAAACCAAACCCTTTTAGAAATACAATTAGATACAGGTAGAAAAAATCAAATCAGAGTTCAATTATCAAATATTCATCATCCAATTGTTGGCGATAAAAAATATGGAGCAACAACGAATCCACTGAGAAGGCTTGGATTACATGCACATGCATTTGGTTTTATTCATCCTGTTACTAAAAAGAAATATGAATTTAAGGTGGATTGTCCAAAAGAATTTTATGGTAAAAAATAAGAGGTGAAGAAAATGGAATCTATGATTGAGTTTGTACATCAAAGGATAAAAAAACATAAATATCAAAACGGGATTGATTTTACGATGGGAAATGGTCATGATACACTGTTTTTAAGTGATTATTGTCATCATGTTTATAGTTATGATATTCAATCATTAGCGTTAAATAATACAAAAGAATTAGTAAAGAGAAAAAAGAATATTACTTTATTTTTAAAAAGTCATGAATATTTTGATGAAGATGTTCGAGATTTTGAGGTTGGAATTTTTAATCTAGGTTATTTACCAGGTGGCAATCATGAATGTGTAACACAGTATGAAACAACCTTAAAAACAATAAAAAAAGCTTTGGAACATTTAGTCAAAGGTGGATGTTTGTATGTGGTTGTTTATATTGGACATGATCAAGGGAAAGAAAGTACAAATTTGGATGCATATTTTCGTACTTTAGATCATAAACTATATAATGTAGCAAAGTTTGAGATGATGAATAAAAACAATTCGCCATATGTTGTTATTATTGAAAAAAGGTAAATCAAATCAGTAAAAACGTGCTATAATAAATATATAGAAAAGGGGAGATTATTATGGCAAAAAAAGTGAATATTGAAATTACAAATCCTGTAGGTCTTTATGCTTCTCCAGCTACTGAATTAGTGGATGCGGTTAAACTTTATAAAAGTCATGTGACGCTCAATTATAATGAAAAATCAGTAAATATGAAGTCTTTAATGGGTGTTTTGTCTCTTGGAATTCCTCATAAGGCAAAAATTGAAATTGTTGTAGAAGGTGAAGATGAAGGTACAGCAATGGATATGATTGTTGAAAAAATCAAATCACTTGAAATTGGAACGATCCAATAATAAAAATACGCAAAAGCGTATTTTTATTTTATCTTTTTAATATCCATATCTTTAGGTAAAACAAGACTTAGAATAATTGAAACAACAAAAACAACAGCAACGCAATTTCCAGCAAAAACATCTTGAATGATTTGTGGAAAAATATGCCCAATATTAGCTTCTGTTCCTGAAGTAAATCCAATTCCAACAGTTAATGATAAAGCAACAATTGTTACATTTCTTTGATTAAATACAGCTTTAGAAATCATTTCAATTCCACTTGTAAGAATAGTACCAAACATCATAATTGTACAACCACCTAAAACAGATTCAGGCAATGATGAAAAGAAATTACCAATAGGTGGAAGTAAACCGGCTAAAATCATACAAATAGCTCCTGTAGCAATCGTAAAATGATTGACGAATTTTGTCATATTGATTGAACCAACATTTTGACTAAAAGAAGTAATCGGTGGACAACCAAATCATGATGAAATAGAACTACAAAAACCATCACAAGCTAAAGAACTAGAAATTTCTTCTTCTGTAACTTCACGGTTTAATCCTGAGTTTACAAGGGTTGAGTATCACCAATCGTTTCAGCAGCTGAAACTAAGAAAATAACGACGACAGCGATAATCGCGCCAAGATCAAACTTTATTTTAAAAGGAAGTAGATGAGGTAAAGTAATCAATCCACCATTAAAAATAACAGATAAATCTACTTTTCCCATAAAAATAGCAAGAATATAGCCAACAATTAAACCAAATAAAACAGATAATTGTTTCCAATATGATTTTGCGAAAATATTAAATAATAAACAAGCTGCTAAAGTGATAATCCCTAAAAGTAAATTTTTAGCAGAGCCAAAACTTTCACTGTAACCTCCACCAAAAGAACGTGTTCCAACAGAAAAAAGTGAAAAACCAATGGACGTAACAACAGATGCAGCAACGATTGGTGTAATAATTTTTTTCCAATAACGTGCAAGTAGTCCTAAGCAACCTTCAATTAGTCTACCTATTAAAACTGCACCCATGAATCATAAGTAGCACCTACATAGGTTAAGATAGCTACAAAAGTAAAGCTGACACCCATAACAATAGGTAAACGTGAACCGATTTTCCAAATAGGATATAATTGAATCAAAGTTGCAATTCCTGCAATAAACATTGCATTTTGTAATAAAAATGCAATTTCTGTTTGTTTTAAACCAGATGCAAGACCAATTAAAGTAATTGGTGAAAGGTTAGCAACAAACATTGCTAAGATATGCTTCAATCCAAAAAGAATTGCTTTTAAAATTGGAACTTTACCATCTAATTTGTAAAGATTTTCCATACTTGTGTTGTTTTCTCTTATAATTTTCCCCTTATTAATAAAAATAAAAATAAGTGAATTCTAACGTGTTTTTATAAGAAAAACGATAATTTTCAAAAAAAGAGAACGTTTTTTTTAGAAATTTGAAGGAGATAAAAAAGTGTGGTATAGTGTAAAAGAAATAAAGAGTGAAGGGGAATGAAGTTTATGGAAAACTTTATAAAGTTAATGTTGGCATTTGGTATTGGACTTCTATTAGTTTTACTTGCAATGCCTAAAGTCATCCCATTTCTACATAAAATGAAATTTGGACAAGTAGAAAGAGAAGAGGGATTAGAATCACATAAGAAAAAAGGTGGAACACCTACAATGGGTGGTGTTGTTTTTGTTTTAGCGGCAGTGATTGCAGCGTTTGTTGTAAATTATAAAAATATAACAAATCCTAATTTGATTTTAATTACAATTGTTTTAGTAGGTTATAGTTTAATTGGATTTATTGATGATGCTTTAATTATTTTAAAACATCAAAATGAAGGATTGAAAGCATGGCAAAAATTCTTGATGCAAGCTATTTTGGCAGTAGGATGTTATTTGTATCTAGAAAATTTTGTACCTGGTTTTACAACAGAAGTGACTATTCCAATTGTGAAAGTAAATATTGATTTTGGTTGGTTCTATGCTGTTTTAGTATTTATTATGTTTACCGGTGAAAGTAATGGTGTTAATTTATCTGATGGTTTGGATGGTCTTGCGACAGGTCTTTCAATGGTTGCAATTGCACCATTTATCATCTATGCTATTATGATTAAAGATTATACGATTGCAAGTTATGCTACAGCAATGGTTGGAGCATTACTTGGATTTATGTATTTTAACTATCATCCTGCACGTATTTTTATGGGAGATGTAGGTTCTCTTGGACTTGGTGGATTTTTAGCTATTTTAGCAATCCTAACAAAACAAGAATTATTGTTAATTGTTGTTGGTGGTGTCTTCTTAATGGAAACTTTATCAGTAATTATTCAAGTTGTTTCTTTTAAAACAAGAGGAAAACGTGTCTTTAAAATGGCACCAATTCATCATCATTTTGAAATGTTAGGTTGGTCTGAACAACAAGTAACGATTTCATTTTGGTTTATTGGATTTATTTGTGGTATTATCGCTATTGTGATAGGAGTTATGTAAAATGTTAACAGGGAAAAAGGTTTTAGTGATTGGTCTTGCTAGAAGTGGTAAGGCAGCAGTTAAGTTATTACAAAAGTTAAATGCAACAATTACAATCAATGAAGGAAAAGAATTAGAAAAGATTGAAGGATATCAAGCATATTTAGATGCAGGAATTGAAATTGTAGCAGGGGGACATCCTGATGAGCTTTTTGAAAGAGACTTTGATTTTGTTGTTAAAAATCCAGGAATTAATTATCATAAACCTTTTATTTTAAGATTAAAAGAAAGAGGTATTCCTGTTTATACAGAAATTGAGTTAGCATATCAAGTAGCTAAGAAACAACATTATATTGCTGTTACAGGTACAAATGGTAAAACAACAACTGTTACTTTGATTTATGAAATATTAAAAGCACAATATGAACATGTTCATTTTGCGGGTAATATTGGTAAACCTTTATGTGATGTTGTTTTAGAAAATAATTTATTAGAAGAAGAAAATCATTATATTGTTATTGAAATGTCTAATTTCCAATTACTAGATATTGATAAATTTAGACCAGAAATTTCAACTGTTATTAATTTAACACCAGATCATTTAGATTATATGGCTTCATTAGATGAATATTATGCTTCTAAGATGCGTATTTATGAAAATTGTGAAAGTGATGATGAAGTTTTTGTTAATAATATTGATGATGAAACTTTACAAGAATATTTACAAAGATATCATGTTTATTGTTGTGTTTTAACACAATCTTTAAATAAACCAGCTGATTGTAGCATTATTGATCAAGCGATTTATTTTAGAGGGGAACATATTATTGATTTAAAGGATATTAAGATTGTAGGAGATCATAATGTCCAAAATATTATGATTGCGACTACTATTTGTTTAGTTGCTGGAGTAAGTCCTCGAGTGATTAAAGATGTTGTGAGTCATTTTAAAGGGGTTGAACATCGTATTGAATTCGTTAGAGAATATAATGGTGTTAGAGTTTATAATGATTCTAAAGCAACAAATACAGATGCAAGTATTATTGCTTTAAAAGCTTTTAAACAACCAGTTATTCTATTAATGGGTGGTTTTGATAAAGGATTAGACTTACAAGAAATGTCTACTTATAATTCATGTATTAAAAAGCTCGTGACTTTTGGAGCAGCAGGTAAACGTTTTAAAGAAGATATGCATCATCAAGATGCTTATTATGAAAAAACTTTAAAAGATGCTGTTAATAAAGCATTTGAAATAAGTGAACCAGGAGATATCATCTTACTTTCTCCATCAACAAGTTCATTTGATGAATTCAAGGGTTATGAAGAAAGAGGAAGAATTTTCAAACAATATGTAAATGAAAAATAAGAGAGTACAAAGCATACTCTCTTTTTTAATGAATAATTTTTAAAACATCTTCTTCACTATTGATGTTAAAGATATTTAATGTAAGAACATTTAATTTTTCTAGCGATGTATTTGTGAGTTGTTTTTCTAAAGGACTTGATAAAGTTCCTAGTTTCACTTTAAGCAGTTCTTTTAAAGTATTGAGTTTTCCTTTTTCAATTCCTTGATTTTCAAATCTTTGAAATAATTGATCCATTGCCTTACACATATTGATTTCATCTCCTTCTGGTAAATCTTCTCTTCTAATATTTGTACGTGTAAATGTAGCTGCCATCACGAAGCTTTCTGTTTCAATTTTACGATTTTCTCTTAATCCTTCATAACTTCCTGCAAACATACTTTGATTAATTTCTACGACATCTCTTAATCTTCGATTCATAAGCTTTCTTGCATCCATTGTTTTAAGGTCGATAACAGATAGTCTCCAATCATTGATATAAGGTTCCATCTCTGATGGTATACTTTTCAATGTTTCTGGCAAGTTCCATTCTTCATCTCCCGTATAGAACACAAAACTTCCTACTGGATAGACTTCTTTTTTATTATTTTATCTTTCTATTTTTCTCCTTTCAATGGACAAATAGTCCAAAAAAAGAAGTCCCTCAGGACTTCTTAAATACCTTTATCAAGTTTTATTTTTTCAATAATCTTTCTACTAAATCATCATTAACAATTTCATAACCATCAAAATGATAATCATATAACCCTTGACCTTGAGTAATAGAACGTAAATCAATCGCAAATTCTAATATTTCTACTTGAGGAATACGACAAACAAGTTTGATTAAACCATCGTCTAAACTATCAGTTTCAAGGACTTTACCACGTTTTTTATTAACATGTGACATCAAATCACCTAAATATTCTTCATCAATATAAATATTTAAAATGACATAAGGTTCTAATAAACATGGATCAAGATGTTTCATCGCTTCTTTAAAACACATCATAGTTGCTGTTTTAAAAGCTTGTTCACTTGAATCTACACTATGATAAGAACCATCTAATAAAGTAGCTTGTATACCTAAAACAGGATAATGACCAATAACTCCTTCTTTAACACTTTCAATCAATCCTTTTTCAACAGCAGGGAAATAAGCTTTTGGGACAGCCCCACCAAATACTTTTTCTTTAAATATATAAGATTGACTATAATCTTTTGTTGGTTCAAAAAGAATTTCTACTTCACCATATTGACCATGACCACCTGATTGTTTTTTAAACTTTGTACGTTGAGTATAACTTTTACGAATTGTTTCACGATAAGAAACTTTCATATCACTTAATTTAACATCAATTTTAAATTTAGATTTTAATTTAGCAACAACACTTTCTAAATGAATATCTCCAATACCATAAATACATTGTTGTTTTGTTTCATGATTATTTTCAAATTTTAGAGTTTGGTCTTCTTCTAATAATCTTGTAATACCACTAGTAATCTTTTCTTCATTTGCTTTACCAATAGGTTGAATAGCTTTACCATAATATGGTTTAGAAAAATGAATAGGTTGGTATTTCATACGATAATCTAATGTACATAAAGTATCATTTGTTGAAGAATGAGAAAGCTTTGTCATACATCCAATATCACCAGCACATAATTCATCAACTTCAATAAGTTCTTTTCCTCTTTTTATGTAAAGTTTATTCACTTTTTCAACTTCATTTTTATTGACATTTAATAAAGACATTCCTGTTTGAATACGACCTGTACAAACTTTAAAGAGTGATTCTCTTCCTACAAAAGGATCAACAATTGTTTTAAAAATGAATAAAGAAGGTGGTAGACTTTCGTTAAAACCGATGATATCTTCTTCATGTGTATCAATATTTTCTACAATGATAGAATTACATGTATCACCTGCAGCAGGGAAGAAAGCAACCATTGAATTTAATAAAATTTGAATACCAATATTACTTGTTCCACATAAAACAGGAATCAATGTTTGATTCATAACTCCTTGACGTAAAGCCCAAGAAATTTCTTCTTTAGTAAAAGGTTCTTCATTTAGAAATTTTTCTAATAAATCATCATTTGTATTAGCGACAGCTTCATCAATCATTTCTTTGATAGGCATAACTTCATCCATCATATCTTCAGGAATAGGGAAAGGTTCTGTATGTTCTCCTTTAAAAATACGACCTTCCATTTTAGCTACGTTAATATAACCTATCATTTTATCATGATCCATGATAGGAACTTGAATTGGTGCAATTCCTTTACCATAGGCTTTTTTCAATTGATTTAATTTTTCTTTATAATTGGCATCTGGATTATCTAAGCCATTAATATAAATAATTTTAGCTTTATCTTTTGCTCTAAACATGGCTTGCTTTGTACCAATACTGATATCCTTATAAGAAGGAACAACAATGACAGCTGATTCTGCAACGTGTAAAGCAGCTTCTACTTCTCCTACATAATCAAAATTACCAGGAGTATCTAATAAATTAATTTTACAATAATCCCATTCTAAGGGAATAAGTGATAAATTAATTGAAGATTGACGTTTAATTTCTTCAACGTCATAGTCAGAAATAGTTGTTCCTTGACTAATAGTTCCTATTTGTTGAGAAATTCCTGCACGTTTTGCCATGGCTTCAATAACGCTTGTTTTTCCTGAACCAAGATGTCCTAAAACAGCTACATTTCCAATATTATTTGAGTGATATAAATTCATAGACATTCCCCTTTCTTATATAACTATTTATATTATACAATGATTTCTTTATATAAGAAAGCGGTTACAACAAAAAAGAATAACCTTAGTTATTCTCTAAAATATCTTGTATTGTTTTTTGATTTCCTTTGATTTGCCCTTGAACCATATTTGCTTTACCGCCGCCTTTGATTTCAAAGTGACCTTTTAACTTATTTAAAAGCTCTCTAGAGTCATTGTTACTTGCAATTATAAAACGATAATTTTCATCTTTTCCTACAAAAATAGCTACATAATTAGAACACAATGGAAATAATTGATTTAAATAATATTGTTGTAAAGAACGATCTAGATTATTAGTAAAAATTAAATAATGATCTTGCTGAGGTAATGATTGTACTTGTTGATCAATTATTTGTTTTTTTAAGCTTGAAAGTTCTTGTTTTAATTGATTGTTTTCGTTTAAAAGTTGATCAATACCTTTTACAAGGTCATCAGGTGGTAATGAAAGCTTTTGAGAAATATTTATTGCTTGTAGGTGCTTAGCTTGATAATCTACAAAAGCACGATGGCCACATACAAAATAGAGACGAATTCCATTTTTATGTTTCATGGCTTTTAATATTTTAATCATGCCAATTTCACTTGTTGAACGTACATGAGGGGCACAACAAGCGCAACAATCTACACCTTCGATTTCTACCAAACGAATTGCTTCATTGATTTCTTTTTTGCTTCGATAATCGTAAAGATCAGCATCCTCTGGATAGAAACAATGAATGACTTTGTTATTTAAAATCACTTCATTGGCCTTAGCTTCTAATATTTGTAACTGTTGTTCATTTAAAAAGCCGTTATAATCCGTTGTAATTTCACGGTCACTTAAATGAAAACCACTATTATCAAAACCAAACATGCTTTTTACAAGTCCTGATAAAACATGTTCACCACTATGATTTTGCATATTATTATAACGATAATTGAAATCAATCTTTCCTTTAACACTTCCTGAAAGAGGAGCATTGGTATAATGATGAATTTCTTGATTGATGATTTGTACATCAATGACTTCAACATCATTTAAAGTACCATGATCACAAGTTTGACCACCTTCTTCAGGAAAAAATAAAGTTTGATCTAATACAATATCATAATCATTTTCTCTTTTTGTACATGTTATGACTTGAGCTTCAAAAATTGTCTGATAAGCATCTTTGTCATAAAGTTTAATTGTCATATTATCACATCCATTCTTTCAAATCATACCATATTTAAATAGATTTGATAATATTATACATAATACCGATTTCAATCAAAGTAACAAGTAAAGAAGTCCCTCCATAAGACATTAAAGGTAAAGTTACACCTGTAACAGGAAATAATCCAACAACGACCCCTAAGTTAATGATAGTTTGTATTCCAATCATGGAAGTCATACCGATCATTAAAAAACTTCCAAAGAGATCGTCTACTTTTTTTGCATAATTGAAACAAGTAATAAATAAGTAAGCATATAAAAGAATTAATAAAATCCCTCCTATAAAACCGAATTCTTCTAAATAAATAGCAAAAATAAAGTCTGTTTGTGGTTCCGGTAAATAAAAATGTTTTTGAATGCTTTGATCAAAACCACTTCCTAAAATTCCTCCAGGACCAATAGCATAGAGTGATTGAATCATTTGAAATCCTGATCCTAATGGATCTTGAAAAGGATCTAAAAAAGCAAAAATTCTTTTCATTCGATAAGGAGCAGAAATAATCATTAAAATAATCATTAAAATTCCAGATAATCCTAAAAAAATAATATATCGAAACGGGAAAGGGGTAATAATAATCATTAAAAGAATACTGCAACACATGACAAAGCCACTTCCAAAATCAGGTTGTAACATAATAAGAAAAAAGCCGATTCCCATAACAATAAGTGGTTTTAAACAATAACGTAGTTTTTTCATTTGGTGATAATGATGGCTGATATAGTCACTGACATAAATAATAAGCGCTATTTTATAGATTTCAGAAGGCTGTAAGGCAAAAAGTCCTAAATTAAACCAACTTCTTGAACCACCTCTGACAATACCTACTCCAGGAATGAGTACTAGAACTAAAAGAATTGTAGCAAGAATAATAATTTTAAGACTATGTTTTTGATAGAGGTGATAATCTATTTTAGAAAAGAAAAAAAGTAAAAGAAGACCGACTATTACAAAAATAGCTTGTCTTTTAAAATAATAGAAGCTGTCATTTTCTTTATATTGCGCCCATATATGTGAAGAACTATAGACCATTAATAAACCGATAGATAGAATAATAAATACAATAAGAAGTATTTTTCTTTTTTTCATAGTTACCACCGTTTTATTATATGTAAACTAATTTAAATTATTTTATAAAAAGTATATTTTTGATATATAATAAAGGCGAGAGGAATGTGATGTTTATGAAATTATTCTTAGTAGAAGATGCTACGATTTATATGATTTTATTACAAAAATTATTAGAAAATGACTTTCAAATCACATTATCAAAAAATATAGCTGACGCTAAAAAAATAATTGAAGATGAAGATTATCAATTTGATGTTATGTTGATTGATTTAATTACGCCAGGGACAATGGATTTGATTAGACAAATAAAAAAGAATAAAAGATTGTCACAAGTTCCTATCGTTGCTTTAACAGCAAGTGATAATCCTAAAGATTTAATACAAGCTTTTGATTATGGTATCTATGATTGTATTCAAAAGCCTATTTATGAAGAAGTAGTTTTACAAAGAGTAAAAAATGCAGCAAGTAATTATTTAAGATTGAAAGAATTAAAGAAATTACGAGAATCTTTAATGAATAATCAACAAATTGATGATTTAACAAAGATATATAAATTTGATACTGCTAAATGGCTTATTGATGAAAAATTAGATGAAAATAAAACAGGTCAAAAAATTTTGTTTGTATTTAAGCTAAAGGGTTTAGAAGAAGTGTACAAACAAGAAGGAAGTCATCGAGGAGATAAATTAGTAAAAGAAATGAGTGATTTCATTTCCATGAATTTTAAAAATATAGATATATTAGGGCGTGTTGATCAAGATGAATTTGTATGTTTTGTTAATCATATGATGTCTAAGGAACTTGCTTATGTAAGAAAAGAAGAACTTCTAAGAATGTTTTCACAAAAGAAATTATCTGATATTTCTGAAAATATGGATTTACAAATAGGATATTGTAGAACTTGTGAAACTGTAAATTATGAAAAAATGTATCAAGCAGCTAAAAAGATGTTAACGAAATAAGAAAATTATTTCGTTTTTTTAATTTTTTAAAAGAAAAAATGATTTTTGTTGTCTATATAAATAATGGAGGGAGGAACAATGGAAACAAAAATCAAACCTAAAAGAATTACCGATTTTAAAAATGACCTTGTCTTTAAATTCATGTTGAGTGATCTCAATGATTCTCGCTGTTATTATTTACTTAAAGTCATTATTGAAGGAATTACGGGTATTAAATGTCAGGAACTCTTTGTCTTAAATAGTGAAGTCAATCCTGAACATCTAAGTGATAAAGATATGGTCTTAGATGTCAGAGTGAAAACAGATGAAGGAAAATTAATCGACATTGAAATGCAAAACAGTGCTCTTACTAAAGAAGTTCATTATCGTTTTCAAATCTATGGAGCTAGAATGATGGATCATCAAGTCAATCGAGGAGATATCTTATACAGTGAAAATGTCCATGAAGTCTATACCATTCTTTTTGTCAATGATATTGATAGAGACAATCTTCTCTTGATTGATACTTATATGCCACGTAATCAACTAAACCATGTCAGAAAGCATAATCTGCTGACTCATCACAATATCTATCTTCCATTTATTGATGCTGTTGTAAGAGAAAAAGGGCTTAAGAATCTAAGCAAGATAGAATTAGCTATTTATACTTTATATCATGGGATAACAGATGATATAATAGCTTTAAACAGTGAGGTGGTTACCATGATGAAAGAAAAGATGGATCAGTTCAATGAAGATGAAGAACTTGTTTTAGCAGCGAGTAAAAGACAGCTTGTCAAGATACAACATCATCAAGAAAAGATAAGAATACGACAAGAAGGAAAAGAAGAAGGAGAACTTCTTAAAGCCAAAGAAAATACATTGATGCTTTTTAAAAGTAAATATCCTCAAGAAGATATTTTAATGTTAGAAAATTTAACATTGTCACAATATAACGAGATTTTTAAAGCATTAATAGAAAACAAAAATTTACAAATAATTAAAGAAATGATTAAATGATACAAAAACGGATATCTCATGAGATATCCGCTATTTTTATTTATGAATACCAGGTCCAGCTTTAACAACAGTACTAGGTAAATCATATTTTTTAAAGTTTTCTTGGAACATTTTTGTAAGCTTTTTAGCTGTTTTATCATATTCGCGTTTGTTTGACCAAGTATTTTTAGGGTTCAACATTTCTGCTGGAACACCTGGACAACTTCTTGGGATTTTTAGATTAAAGAATGGTTCTTTGACATATTCCACAAAATCTAAGTCACCATTTAAAGCAGCATTGATCATTGCACGTGTATATTTTAATGGAATACGATGCCCTTTACCATAAGAGCCACCAGTCCATCCAGTGTTGATCAAGAAAACATTAGCTCCTGATTTTTCTACACGACGTCCAAATTGGTGAGCATATAAAGCTGTATCTAATGGGAAAAATGGTTCTCCAAAACATGTTGAAAATGTTGCTTCTGGTTCAGTAACACCATTTTCAGTTCCAGCAAGTTTGCTTGTATAACCTGAAACAAAGTGATAGATAGCAGCGTTACGGTCAAGTTTAGAAATAGGTGGTAAAACTCCAAAAGCATCTGCTGCTAAAAAGAAAATAGTACGTGGAATAGGTCCAACTCCTGATGAAACAGTATTTGGAATATAATCAATTGGATAGCCAACACGTGTATTTTCTGTAATAGAACCATCATCAAAATTAATAATACGTGTATCTTCAAATAATTTAACATTTTCTGTTACAGCACCAAAACGGATGGCATTCCAAATTTCAGGTTCATGTTCTTTTGAAAGGTTGATACATTTAGCGTAGCATCCACCTTCAAAGTTGAAGATTGTATTTCTAGACCAACCATGTTCATCATCACCAATTAATCGTCTGTTTGGATCGGCTGAAAGTGTTGTTTTTCCAGTTCCTGATAATCCAAAGAATAAAGCTGTATCACCATCGATTCCCATATTGGCAGAACAATGCATTGTAAAAATCTTCTTTTGTGGAAGTAAATAGTTCATAACACAGAAGACAGATTTTTTGATTTCTCCAGAATACCCTGTGCCCGCAATTAAAATAATTTGTTTTTCAAAATTGATCATAATAGCGGCTTCACTATTTAATCCTAATTTTTTATAATCTACTTTACATCCAGGCGCAACTAAAATCAAAAAGTCTTCTTTAAAATCTTTTAATTGTTCCTTTTTAGGTCGAATAAGTAAGTTTCTAATAAATAAATTTTGACTTGCTTTTTCATTGATAACTCTAAAACCATATTGATATTTACGATTAGCTCCTGCAAAGCCATCAAAAATATATAAATCTTTATCATTTAAATATTGAATCATTTGATCATAAACTTGGTCAAAAACTTCTGATGAAACAGGACGATTAACATTTCCCCAAGCAATTAAATCATGAACAGCAGGTGTATCAACAATATATTTATCATCTGGAGAACGACCAGTTCTTTCTCCAGTTTCTATACATAAAGCACCAGCGCGTGAAAGTCTTCCTTCTTTATGAAGTAAAGCTTTTTCTACAAGCGCACCAGGCGGATTGTTTCTAAAAATGTTTCCCGTATGATTAAAACCATATTTTTCGATATTCAATGTATCCATAATATACCTCCTTTGGATTCCCTATATATAATGATACAAAAAAAATGTTACAAAATCCATAGAAAGCGCTTACTTTTTTTAATAAATGACGCTAATGTCAAAATGAGTTTGTTGAAAATATACAGTTTATAAGGTTTTTAGAGTATTTTTTAATAAAAAAACACATTTGAAACATAACTAATGTGTTTTTAGGATAATAATCATAAACAAATAAAAAAGATCATTTAGGGGAATGATCTTCTTTATTTATATATAGGGAATCGAGTAATAAAAAATTAATATATTGGGAAACTATTACTGAAAATCGTAAAATATATGAGAGATATAAATATTATGGGATATCTCTTTTATTTACATTTCATTTTTTATTACACATTTATTATAGCGAAATATGACGAATTGAGTAGAGACAAGTATCCTAAAAAGAATCGTAAGTATTTGTGCAATGTGCACAAATAGTGTAAAATAGAAGGTGGTGATGATATGGGATTTACAATAGATGATGCTTTAAGAGAATTTAAAAAGAATTATAAAATGACATTACTTGCAGGTGAGGATGGATGTTCTAATGCCATGACCTGGGTACAAATGGTCGAAGATAAAACGATTTTACAACAACTTTGGGGTAAAGAACTAGTTGTAACAACAGGTCTAGGATTTCAAAGCCAAAAGAAATTAAAAGAATTCATTGAACAACTTGTTAAATATCATAGTGTGGGACTTGTTATCAATACGGGAAAATATGTTTTTGATATCGATCAAGAAATTATTGATTATTGTAATGAATTAAGTTTTCCTTTGTTAGTGGTTCCTTGGGAAGTGCATATTGCAGATATGATCAAAGATTTTTCATATCATTGTTTACGTGCAGAAAGAGATGATAAGTATATTAATCAAACTGTTATGGACACACTGATTAATCCAGCAATTATTGAAGAGTCTAGAAATAAATTAGCAGGTGATTTTGATGTGGAAAATGATTTTCAAGTAATGGCTATTTCTGTAGAAACCGATGAAGAATTAGGTATGATGGAAAGAAGAAGTATTAAGTTTCAGCTAGAATTATGTTTTGAAAAAGTTGAAGGAAATTATAGTTTTTTCTGGTTTGATGGTTATTATATTATGATTTTTAATAACTTAGAAGATAGTGCTCTTGTAGAAGTTATTAATGAAATGTATAAAAGAGCTAAAAAACGTTTGCATTATACATTACATTTAGGAATTGGCTCAAAGATGGTGGATTTTAGAAATATGATTTTAAGTTATAAAAGGGCTATTGCGGCTTGTAAGATGGCTAAACAATTTAATTATCCACAAATTTATTTTGATGATATGGGTGTTTATCAATTATTGTTTATTATTGAAGATCGAGGTATTTTAAGACAAATGTATCGTAGTATGTTAGGTGTTTTGATAGATTATGATCAAAAACATAATATGCAATTAGAAGAAACACTTTATCAGTATTTAAAATTCGATAGTAATCAAAAAGCTATGGCTGAAAGCTTATATATGCATCGTAATACTATCAATTATCGACTTAATAAGATAAAAGAACTGACAGAATGTCAATTGGATTCATTTGAAGAAAAAATGCCGTATATGTTAGCTTTTTATATTAAAGAAATTGTAGAAAAAAAGAAGAAATAGCGGAAAGCTGTTAGCTTCTTTTTTTATTTGATAAAAAGTTTAGCAAACAAAAATGAAAGCGCTAACTTTTTAGTGAATGTTGGTCATTTATATGTTATAATAAATGACATAAAGGGGAGATAAATATATGTTTGATAATTTTTTAATTCACACTTTCCATGATGGAAATTGTTTACAAGCTTATAAAATATTTGGTGCACATTTTGAAACTCATGAAGGTAAAAAAGGTGTACGTTTTACAACATATGCGCCGAATGCTAGAAGTGCACAAGTTGTAGGAGAATTTAACCAATGGGGTGAAACACCTTGTTATATGGAAAAATATAATAATGGTGGTATTTATACAATATTTGTTGAAGGTGTCAAAGAATTTGACATGTACAAGTTTAGGTTTGAAACTCCTCAAGGAGATATTATTGATAAAGCAGATCCATATGCTTATTTTAGTGAGTTAAGACCAGGAACTGCTTCAAAGGTTTATAACATGGAAGGTTATCGTTGGCATGATAGCAAATGGATAAAAAATAGAACTAAAAATTATGATTGCCCACTTAATATATATGAAGCTTCTCTTGGTTCATGGAAAATGAAGCGAGAAAGTGAAGGTGAAGGGGACGATGGTGAATATTATTCTTATGAAGAATTAATAGATGAAATTATTCCCTATGTAAAAAAGATGGGCTATACACATTTAGAAGTTATGCCACTTACTGAATTCCCATTTGATGGTTCTTGGGGATATCAAGCAACTGGTTTTTATAGTGCAACATCGAGATATGGTCAACCTAAACAATTAATGAAATTTATTGATGCCTGCCACCAAGAAGGCATTGGTGTTATTATGGACTTTGTGCCAGCACATTTCGTTAAAGATTCACATGGATTACATATGTATGATGGTGGATTTGTTTATGATTATAATGATTATAATCGTCGTTATAGTCCATGGGATAGTGTTTATTTTGATTTAGGTAAAAATGAAGTAAGAAGTTTCTTATTATCTTCTGTAGAATTCTTTGCAACATATTATCATATTGATGGTTTTAGATTTGATGCTGTAAGTAATCTTATTTATTATGAAGGTAATAAAAACTTAGGTGAAAATATTGGTGCTATGGAATGGATGAAACGTTTAAATGGACATATGTCTGGGTATCATCCAACTGTGATGATGATTGCAGAAGATTCAACAGATTATCCAGGTGTTACTAAACCAGTGGGTGAACATGGTTTAGGATTTGATTATAAATGGGATTTAGGTTGGATGAATGATACATTGAAATACTTCCAAGAAGATCCTGTTTATCGTCAATATGATAGTCGCTTTATTACATTCTCAATGGCTTATTTCTATTCTGAAAGATTCTTACTTGAGTTTTCGCATGATGAAGTTGTTCATGGTAAAGCGACGATTATTAATAAAATGTGGGGATTACATGGAGATAAATTGGCACAAGTAAAAGCATTGTATGTTTATATGATGTTACATCCTGGTAAGAAATTGAACTTTATGGGAAATGAACTTGCTGAATATAAAGAATGGGATGAATCTAAATCTTTAGGATGGGATATTTTAAAATATCCTGATCATGATGCATTCCATCATTTCGCTCAAAAACTCAATGAAATTTATTTGAAATATCCAGCTTTATATGAAATGGATTATGATTTAAAAGGCTTTGAATGGCTTGTTGTTGATGATCATGATCAATGTGTTTTCGCAATTGAAAGAAAAGATAAAGCAGGAAATGCGATTATCGCAGTGATGAATTTTGTTGGTAATACGCATGAAAAATACAAAGTACCAGTTAATATTGAAGGAAGTTATAAAGAAATTTTAAATACAGATCAAGCTGTATATTCTGGAAAGAATATCATTAATCCAAGAGCAATTCGCTCTAAGAAAACAAAACCAAATAAAAAAACAAAATTGTTAAATAAAGATCATTATATTGAAGTAAAACTTGCACCATTTAGTGCATGTATCTTTGAAGTGAAACCTAAAAAGGAAACCTCAACAAAAACACGTAAAAAAGTAGTTAAGAAAACAAAATAGGTTGTTCAAAAATAGAGCATCGGATGTTTAGATACTCTATTTTTTTGAAAAAGTTGCGATTTCATCGCTATAAAAAATTTTTAAAAACGTGACAATTATATCAAAATAAAGTATGATGAACACGTAAATGTATTATGAGGAGACGGGAAAATGTTTAAAAATAAAGAAGAATTTAAATTCGAGTTTTCAAGAAGAATTATTGAGTCTTATGGGCGTACTGTAGAAGAAGCCCATATTACTGAAAAATTCATGGTTCTTGAAACAATGGTAAGAGATTATGCCTCAGTTAACTGGGCAGCAAGTAAAGCAGTTGTTCAAAATAATGAACAAAAACAAATGCATTACTTCTCAATGGAATTTTTAATGGGAAGACTATTAGTAAATAACATGATGAATCTTGGAATCTATGAAATCGCTAAAGAAGGTTTAGAAGATTATGGAATCAACATTCATGATTTAGAAGAATTAGAAAGTGATGCTGGTTTAGGTAATGGGGGACTTGGACGTTTAGCTGCATGCTTTATGGATTCACTTGCTTCATTAGATTATCCAGGACATGGAAATACAATTCGTTATGAATATGGTTTATTTAAACAAAAAATTGAAAATGGTTATCAAGTAGAATTACCTGATCAATGGATGAAAACTGGATTTATGTGGGAAGTTCGTAAACCAAAACATAGAGTACCAGTTAAGTTCTTTGGTAAAGTGATTTGGGATGAAAATGAAGGTAAATGGAAACATGTAGATGCTGAAACAATCTATGCGGTACCTTATGATGTACCAGTTATTGGAAATGATACAGTAAATACAAATACTTTACGTTTATGGTCAGCGGAACCTAGTGAAGATTTCCCAAGTAACCATGACTTCCAAAGATATATCGAAGATGTTAGAAGTATTTGTCAAAACTTATATCCAGATGATTCAACACCAGCAGGGAAAATGTTACGCTTAAAACAAGAATATTTCTTCTGTTCTGCAGGTATCCAAGCAATCATCAAAGCGCACTTAAGAAATTATCCATCATTAGATAATTTCCATGAAAAACATGTTATTCAATTAAATGATACACATCCAGTATTATGTATTCCTGAATTCATGCGTTTATTAATTGATGAACATAATTATGAATGGCAAGATGCCTGGGATATTTGTACACAAACATTTGCTTATACAAACCATACGATCTTAGCTGAAGCTTTAGAAACTTGGCCAATTAATACAATGCAAACATTATTACCACGTGTATATCAAATCATTGAAGAAATTCATCGTCGTTTTGTAGGTTTTGCTAAAGAAGTAAGTAATCATGATCAAAATTTAGTTGATCGTACAATGATTTTAAGAGATGGTACTGTTTATATGGCAAGACTTGCAATTGCTGGAAGCTTTAGTGTCAATGGGGTAGCAAGACTTCATACAGATATCTTAAAAGAAAGAGAATTACATGATTTCAATGTACTTTATCCAAATAAATTTAATAATAAAACAAATGGGGTTACTCATCGTCGTTGGTTAGCTTATTGTAATCCACAATTAAGTGAATTAATTAATGAAACAATTGGTAAAGGATGGATCAAAAAACCAGCTCAATTAGAAAATTTAATGGAACATGTTGATGATCCGATTTTACAAAATCGTTTCTTAGCTGTTAAAAAAGAAAGAAAACAAATCTTAGCTGATTATATTAAAGAACATAATGGTATTGAAGTAGATGTAGATAGTATCTTTGATGTTCAAGTTAAGAGATTACATGCATATAAAAGACAATTATTAAATATTTTACATGTTATTTATTTATATCAAGAAATGAAATCTAATCCAGATTTCCGTATTTATCCACATACTTTCATCTTTGGAGCAAAAGCAGCAAGTGCTTATTACTTCGCTAAAAAAGTTATTAAATTAATTAATGCAGTTGGAGATGTAGTTAATAATGATCCTGAAACAAATAAATACTTAAAAGTTGTTTTCTTAGAAAACTATGGTGTTACTTTGGCAGAAAAAATTATGCCTGCTGCAGATGTTTCAGAACAAATCTCTACTGCTGGTAAAGAAGCAAGTGGTACTGGTAATATGAAATTCATGATGAATGGAGCTATTACTTTAGGTACTTTAGATGGAGCTAACGTAGAAATTTCTGAATTAGTAGGATTAGATAATTGTGAAATCTTTGGTTTAAAAGATGAAGAAGTTAAAAACTTAAAAGCAAATAATCAATATCGTGCATGGGATTATTATAATAATGATTTAAAAATCCGTCGTGCTATTGATTCATTGACTAATGGTACTTTCTCAAGTAATCCAGAAGAATTTAAAATTATTCATGATGAATTAATGAATAAAAATGATGAGTACTTCTTATTAGCTGATTTCGAATCATATGCTAATGCACAAAGCCATGTTGTAGAATTATATCAAGATCGTGCTAAATGGGCTAGAATTTGCTTAGTAAATATTGCTAAGAGTGGATTCTTCTCATCTGATCGTACAATTGAACAATATGTAGAAGATATTTGGCATTTAGAAAAATGTAAATTTTAATTATAAAAGCTCAAGGTTTTAGGACTTTGAGCTTTTCTTTAATATATATTTACTTTTGATAAAACGATAAGGTTCCATAAAATCACGCATTTCTTTAGCGTTAACTTCTTCATGATTAACAAATCTTTGAAAAAAAGATTTGTTTTTTTCTGTCACAGCTTTAATTTCATCGATTGCTTCTTCTAAATGATGTTCTTTAAAGAAGTTGATGTAATACTCTTCGGTTTTACTTGCCATATCTTCATTGTTTAATAAGACCCAATTTTCTTGATGAACAACATCAATCAAATTGATCAATGTTCTAGCAGCTTGTTCTTGATCAATCATTTTTTTCACCTCGTTTTTTATTATATCATAAAACATAAGTTATGCTATAATGTTAAAAAAGATGAAAGAGAGGTACTTTAATGAATAAACCAGTAATTGCTATTGTTCCTTTATATGATGAAGAAAGAGATAGTTTATGGATGCTTCCAGGGTATATGGAGGGGGTTATTGAAGCAGGTGGTATTCCTGTTATGCTTTCTTTAGTTAATGATGATGTTTCTTTAAAAGAAACGACTCATTATTTTGATGGATTTATTTTTGCGGGAGGGGATGATTTAAATCCAGCAATTTATCATCAAGAAAAAGCAAAATATTGTGGAAAGCTAAATCAAAAAAGAGATGAAATGGAACCAAAACTATTAAAATATGTTTTAGAGGCCGATAAGCCTGTTTTAGGAATATGTAGAGGTATTCAGTTATTAAATGCATGTTTAGGTGGAACACTCTATCAAGATTTAGATCAACAATTTCATCCTACATGTATTCATCGACAACCTGCTCCTTATGATCATCCAAGTCACCAAGTAAAAATTGTTGAAAATACACCTTTAAAAGACATCTTAAATCAAGAAACTTTAATGGTGAATAGTTGTCATCATCAAGCTATTTGTCAACTTGCTCCAGCATTAAAGCCAATGGCTTATTCTGATGATGGATTAGTAGAAGCTGTTTATCTACCAGATAAAAAATATGTGATAGGATATCAATGGCATCCAGAAATGATTTATAAAAAAAGTGATGATCATTTAAAACTATTTAAAGAATTTGTGGATAATTGCAAAAAATAATTATAAAAACAGTAAATGTGTATTGACTTTATGCTGATATATTAGTATAATAAACAAGCTTTAAGTTAATAAAAAGCAAGGGATGGTTCCTTGGCCAAGTTGGTAAGGCAACAGACTGCAACTCTGTCATCATCGGTTCGAGTCCGGTAGGAACCTCCATTTGTGAAAATGCGCTAGTAGCTCAACTGGATAGAGTGCTTGACTACGGATCAAGAGGTTGTGGGTTCGATTCCTGCCTAGCGCGCCATTTTTTTCGGGAAGTAGCACAGCTTGGTAGTGCACCTGGTTTGGGACCAGGGGGTCGCAGGTTCAAATCCTGTCTTCCCGACCATTTATAAAAATCGGGGCCATAGCTCAGCTGGGAGAGCACCTGCCTTGCACGCAGGGGGTCAGCGGTTCGATCCCGCTTGGCTCCACCAATTTATTTATTACGGAGATTTACCCAAGTCTGGCTGAAGGGACTGGTCTTGAAAACCAGCAGAGGATTAACGTCCTGCGGGGGTTCGAATCCCTCAATCTCCGCCATTTTTATCTTTTGGTCTGGTAGTTCAGTTGGTTAGAATGCCGCCCTGTCACGGCGGAGGTCGCGGGTTCGAGTCCCGTCCAGA
>NZ_JAJDKA010000047.1:0-23352 GCF_020589945.1 Faecalibacillus sp. MSK20_93
CTCACGCAGTGATCCGAGAGCGACTGTTGGAAAAGTCGTTTTGCCATGACCTATCCTCACAGAATAATGATACGTCCGCATGGTGCGGTTCTGCCCACAAGAATGGGAATAGTTGAGATACTAATGGAGCTTTCCAAAGCCGTCTGTCTGCTTATGTAACTTATAAATAGACACACAGTAAAGGGGGTGTTACATTATGTTAAATACTGATGTGTTAAATGATGTGATGTTCCAGCGAGGTAAGGTGTTGGAATATGAATAAAACGAAGATAAGAGCAACGGAACAGCCGATTGCTGTTGATATAGAGGGACTGTCTGCTAGGTTATCTTGTGGTCGTGCTACTGCAAGAAAGATTGGCGAGCAGGCAGGAGCAAAAATTGTGATAGGTCGCAGGGTTCTTTATTCCATAGAAAAAGTCAAGAAATACTTGTTATATTTGGAAGAATAGAGCGATTTTCTATTTATGTTCTCTGGCGTGTGTAGTATAATAAGAAAGGACAAAGCACGCTGTGAGAACAAGAAAAGAGGCTTTTTCAGAAAGGAATGGTTCTCATGGCAATTAGTAGAAAAGACCCAAAAGGAAGAAAATTAAGAGAGGGCGAAAACTGGCGTAATGATGGAAGATACAGTTATCGTTATACAGACGTAAGAACAGGCAAGAGATTGACAGTCTATGCACAAGATTTACCAGAGCTTCGAGAAAAAGAGAAGCAGATTGCAAAAGATATGGAAGATAATATATTGACAGACGGAGCAATCAAAAAAATGACGCTTAACACGTTGTTTGAGCGTTATATGGCAACTCGTGAGCTAGCTGATACTACAAGAGTTAGTTATGTTCGTGCTTGGGAAAACAGAGTAAAAGACGAGATTGGAAATATTAAAGTTGTTCAGCTTTTACCCTCACATATTAAAGCGTATTATGCGAAACTTTCCAAAGCTGGATATGCTTATTCTACAATCAAGTATATTCACAACCTGCTTTATCCTGCATTAGAAATGGCTGTTGATGATGATATTATCCGAAAGAACCCTGCAAAAAGTTCCATTAGTGATTATGGAAAACCAGCAGAGGAAAAAGAAGCCTTAACAGTTTCTCAACAAGAAAAGTTTATGGAGTTTGTAAAACAGAGCAATGTCTATAACACATATTATCCTATGTTTACCATAATGATTGGTACGGGGTTAAGATGTGGGGAGCTTATTGGTCTTACATGGAAAGATATAAACATCAAGGCAAAAACGGTTAATGTAGACCATCAGCTCATTTATAAGAATTTAGGCGACGGTTGCAAGTTCCATATCTCAACACCAAAAACGTCGTCGGGTATTCGTATTATACCTATGACACAAGAAGTTGCAAAAGCCTTTGAGGAACAAAGAAAAATCAATTTTATGCTTGCAAAGGATAAGAGCATTGAGGTGGACGGGTGTTCGGGGTTTGTCTTTACAGCAAAATCGGGCAGACCGCTTATGCCGAATGGCGTAAATAGTGTTTTATACAACATTGTAGACGCATATAACAAAACCGAAGTAGAGAGAGCAAAAAAAGAGCATAGGAAAGCAGAGCTGTTACCAAAGTTTTCAGCTCATGTAATGCGTCACACAGCTTGTACCAGAATGGCAGAGTGCCGTATGGACGTAAAAGTTCTTCAATATATTATGGGACACGCTCATATAGATGTAACAATGGAAGTGTATAACCATATTGGAGAGCTGACAAGGATTGAAAATGAGATTGCAAGACTAGATAGTATGGTGTTAAATGCTTGACACCACAAAAAGAGAAATTGGTGTCAAATTGGTGTCAAAACAGAAAAAATCACAATTTCAAAAGAAATAAGATACTGCAAACCATTGATTTTAAAGGGTTTGCAAAAAAAATCTCAAAAAATTAGCACTCATATCTTGACAGTGCTAAAAGTAAGAACTATAATGTATTTAGAAATTAGGAAAGGTATTAAAAAAGGTCCTAGTTTCAAGAGTTAACACCGCTGGAAGTAACGATGCTAATGACTAAGCATTTATATTGAAAGGGGAAATGACTTATGATGATGCCTAGCTTATTTACAGAAAACTTATTTGATGATTTCTTTAATGATTTTGATGAAGATTTCTTTGGAAAGAAAAATCCATTGTATGGAAAACATGCAAGAAACATGATGAAGACAGATGTCAGAGAAACAGATACGACATATGAAGTAGATGTTGACTTACCAGGTTTCAAGAAAGAAGATATCAATGTCAACTATGAAAATGGATATTTGACAATATCAACAAGTAAAGGCTTGGATAAAGATGAAAAAGACAAAGATGGACGTTATATCCGTCAAGAAAGATATGTTGGAAATATGACACGAAGTTTCTATTTAGGAGATATTCCAAAAGAAGATATCAAAGCTAAATATGAAGGTGGAGTACTTCGTTTATCAGTACCTAAATCAGATATGAAACAAATTGAAAACACTTCTACAATAAGCATTGAATAAGGAATGTCATTTGACATTTCTTTTTTTATTGTTTAAAATAGTTCAAAAATGAACTATCTAAAAATGAAGGGAGTGATAATATGAATATTGATTTTGCTAGAAAATTAGAACTTGCTTATCATCAACAATGTAAAGATCTTTGTAATGAATTTCATTTAAAGCAAACAGGGTTTGATATTTTGATGTTTTTGGGAAATAACCCCCAATATAAATATGCTAAAGATATTGTGGAAATAAGAAAAATCAAAGCAAACCTTGTTTCAATTCATGTGGATCAGTTAGTTGATCAAGGATATTTATCTAGGATAGATGTTCCAGGAGATCGAAGAAAAGTTGAATTAGTTTTGAATAAAAAAGCGAATGATGTTATAAAAAAAGGAAAAGCGTTTCAAAACCATTTCTTTTCTTCACTTTTTTCAGATATTGATGAAAAGCATCAAAAGATATTTAAAGAAACATTAGAACTTATGAAAAAAAATATAGATTGTTTATTGGAGGAAAAATAAATTGGAAACAAATATTTTATTTATTATTCTTGTAACCTTTTTTGCTGGAATGGGAGCAGGTCTAGGAACAGGTTTTGCAGGAATGTCAGCGGCTGCTGTTATTAGCCCAATGCTCATTGCTTTTTTGAAAATGGATCCTTATATGGCAGTAGGTATTGCTTTGTCATCAGATGTCCTTGCCAGTGCGGTTTCAGCTTATACTTATGGAAAAAATAAAAATTTAGATATTAGAAACGGTTTATTGATGATGGTAAGTGTACTTATTTTTACGGTAGTAGGTAGTTATGCGGCAAGTCTTTTACCATCTTCAACAATGGGAAGTTTTTCAGTTTTTATGACTTTTATTTTAGGAGTTAAATTTATTGTTAGACCAGTAATGACAACGAAAGAAGCAATGAATAATGTTTCTTCTAAAAAAAGAGCAATCCAATCTATAATTTGTGGAACTTGTATAGGTTTTATTTGTGGTTTTGTTGGAGCTGGTGGAGGCATGATGATGCTTCTTATCTTAACAACAGTCATGGGATATGAACTTAAAACGGCAGTAGGTACGAGTGTTTTTATTATGACCTTTACAGCCCTTACTGGAGCTATTTCACATTTTATGATTGGCGGGTTTCCTAATTTAACAGTATGGATTTTATGTATTCTCTTTACTCTTATTTGGGCAAGAATTGCTGCTTTATTTGCGAATAAAGCAACTCCTAAAACCTTAAATAGAGCAACAGGAATTGTTCTTGTTGTTCTTGGAATTGTTATCTTTTTATTTTCATAAAATAAAATTGAGGAATGAATCCTCAATTTTTTATTTATTGATTAGCCATTTCTATGATACCTTTAATACCGCTTTTAACCATATTTTTAACGGCTGTATTTGTATAGAAGGCCATGTGTTGAGTCATGATGACATTAGGAAATTGATGGAGATAAGCCATATTTTTATTAGAAAGAATATCACTTCTATGATCGATATGCGTAATGCCTTCTTCTCCTTCAATAACATCGAGTCCTAAAGCTCCAATTTTTTTACTTTCAATAGCCTCAATAATATCTTCCGTATCAATAAGTTCACCACGGGAACAATTGATCAAAATTACATTATCTTTCATTTTTTGAATAGTTTCTTTATTAATTAGATGATACGTACTTTTAAATAAAGGAAGATGCAAACTTATGGCATCACTTTCTTTTAATAAAGTATCTTTATCTACATAAGTTGCATATTTTTTAACATCTTCATTTTCCTGAAGATCATAAGCTAAAATACGACAACCAAATCCAGAAAGAAGTTGAACAAACGTACGTCCAATATTTCCAGTTCCCATAACACCAACGGTTAAATCATGAAGTTCTTTTCCTTGTAAACCACTTAAAGAATAATCATTGACTTGTCCTCGCCATAAAGCTTGTTTATAGTTTCTCATACACATTAATAAAAGCATTAAAGCAAATTCGGCAACTCCATTAGGTGGATATTTCGCATTACATACTTGAATTCCAATTTCTCTAGCGTGTTCTAAATCAATATGATTCAAACCAATTGTACGAGAAGAAACATAGCGAATACCAAGATCATACCATTTATCTAATAGTTTTGCATTAATGTCTCCTTGACCTAAAATAGTTACACCAATACATCCATCTACATTATCTGCATTTTCTAAAGTGGGTACTTGGTGATTTAAAACAACAGAAACACCATATTTCTTTTCATATTCTTTAAAATAACCCATTTCATCTTGTCTTACTTCATAAGCATAAATTTTCATATGAATCCTCCATTTTCAATTTCACAATATAAAGACCGTCTTGGAATGTATCAACATAAATAAAACCACGATCATCAACTAAACAATCTTCGGTAATTGCGACTTTAGAACCTGGTAATAAAGTGCCATCTTCATTATTAAAAAGATCAACTTCTGGATCAGGAGGCATAAAGTAGGCAATTTCTTTTGGAATAAAAGGATCCGTCGTATCAAAGACTCTAAGTCCAGCTCCAAAATAACAATTATAAATTAAACCTTTATAAGGTTCATAACAATCTTTTCCAAAAGCATCAAATAAATTATGAGGTCCAAAAGGAACACGAACACCATCAACAATATTAAAGTTCTTTCCATGAGTATATCCAACAGGTACTTCTGGATATGGGAAAATAGAAATAAGTGATGGATTTGTCGAATCTGTAGTTTCGACAATTCCAATCGTATTCATTGGCTGTGTTACAAGCTTTTTAAAGAGACCGTCTTTATTTTCGTTAGAAAAATAACGGGGTCTTTCTCCTTCAGTAGAAACAACCGCATAAGGTAAATCACCTAAAGGCATGTAAGTATGAATAGACATCCCAGCAGCGCCTCCTCCAAAAGGTGGATTCATTGGTAAATAACCGATTAATTGTGGATTTGTGGGATCGCTGACATCGATTTGACAAGCGCCAAAGTTTGCAACCGCAGCATAACAAATATGATCTTTAACAGTAACAGCATGAACTGTTGCCATTTCTAAGAACTCTTTTGAACCAAAGGCAACATGACCACCACCAGGTTTATTAGCACGGTATTGATTATCTGCCCACCATGAACCTACTTCTACTGGATGGGTTGGATCTTGAATATCTATGATTCTTAAAATAAAAGTTAAAAAACCTGGCTTATTTCCTACACAATAAACATAACGGCCACCATTATAGAAGAAACGATGAACGCCTGCCATTCCTTTACATTCAAACTTACCTAAAAGTTTTGGATTCATAGGATCTGTTTCAATATCCCAAATCATCATACCACCCCAAAAAGGAAGGGTATTTCCTTTAGGAGTTCCATGTAAAACATCCATCGTTCCACCATGAGCTGTAATTAAATAACCATCCCCTGATTGTATCTTTGGTAGACTTTGACCATCTTTGATGCCTTCTTTGACCCAAGGGCCTTCTACCCATTTAGAAGGAGTAGGATGATAAGGATCGGTTACATCAATAATATTAAAACCATTATGTCTAAAACAAGCAACATAAAGATAATAACGATCTTCTTTGCTTTTATGAAGAGTCATTTGAAAACCAGGTTTTCCATTTAATCCTTCATAAGCTACAAATTCCATATTTTTCATCAACATTTCTTTTCTTTGTGACATTGTTTGTCCTCCTTATTTATCTACTTTTATTTTAAAACAAGATTTAAAAAAGTAAATTAACATTAAATTAATGGCGTTAAAGAAATTCTAATGCTAGAATAAAAAAGAGGCGAAAAAATGAATAGTCAAGAACTTAAATGTTTTGTTGTGGCGGCTGATCGTTTAAACTTTACAAGAGCTGCCAAAGAACTTTATGTCACACCACCAACAGTAACACATCATATTCAACATTTAGAAGAGGAACTTGGTGTTAAACTCTTTATTAGAAATAGTAAATCAGTACAGCTAACAACAGCAGGCGAAATCTTTTATCATGATGCTCATGATATCTTATTACGTATGGAAGCTATTCCTAATCGTTTAAATGCCGTAAAAAGCAATGAACAAACTCTTTTAAAAATAGGTTGTACAATGTCACAAGAAACAAAATACCTTACCCAAGCATTACGTTTATTTCATAGAGAAAATTCAAGGGTTAGTCCACGTATTTATTTAGATGACTATTTTCAATTAGTGAATCGACTTGTTGAAAATCAACTTGATTTTATTTTAGGAACTAAAATAATGATGCAAGATCGACCAGAGTGTACTTTTAGAAAGCTTTCAACAAGTACAACAAAAGCCATTATTCCTAAGAGTATCTTTCAAACGTCTAAAGAAATGATTTCATTTAATGAAATCCAAGATTGTTCTTTTATTACACTAAGACAAAAAAGTATTCCTAAATTAAAGGAAGATGATCTTGAACATTTTCTTTCAACAAAAGTAAGAGAAAAAAATGTGATTAGACAAGATGACATCGAAGCTGTACTTGCCTTAACATTAAGTGGTTATGGAATTGGTATTTTACCGGATTATGCTTTTTCAATTCAAGATTTAGATGAGAGTGTGAAGGTTGTTTCTCTTCAAGAAAGCTTAGAAATAGATTATGGAATTATTTATCTTAAAAAAGATAGAAATAAACTGCTTAAAGAATTCATAGAATGTTTTAATAAATAGAGACAAAAAGAGTATAAATAAAAGTATACTTCATATACTAATAATGGTTGATTTCTATATTTAATAGTAATTGACTTATACATTAAAAAATGTATAATTTATTTGTAGATAGAAATATCGATAACGAGAGAGGTCCTGCTATAGTGGACGATTTAAAACGAGAGTGGCCTTGCTTTAGTAGGCGATTTAAAACGAGAGAGATCCTGCTATAGTGGACGATTTAAAACGAAGAATTCTAGTTTATGAGTTCTTCGTTTTTCTTCATAGAGAGAAAATATGAAAATACATTTAAAAGATAATAAAATTGCTTTATATGATATAGAAAGCGATTATAGGCAGTATTTATTTCAGTATGATTTTAGAGTGAATTTAAAATTGGGTAGAAGATTTGTAGGAATTATTGTTGGAATAGAAGATTATACATATTTTATACCATTAACTTCAAAGCCTTTAAGAAAAAATGGAAAAAGAAGAAATCCGAGAACAACAGTAGAAATTTACAACGAAAGTCACGAAATCATTGCTGCATTGCTTATTAATAACATGATACCTGTTCCTCAAGGTGTATATAAAAGAATAGATATTAATAATGATAAGTATAAAGATTATTTAAATAATGAGTATATATATTTAAAGAAACAATCTACTCGTGAAGAAATAGAAAGAAAAATTAATAACGTTGTCAATGCTGTTTTTGTAAAGAAAGATGAATTTTTGACGAGTTTTTGTTGTGATTATTTAAAATTACAAGCATTGTGTGATCAATGAAAATATAAATAAACAACTAAAATAGATATTGTGTATTTTAGCTATTTCATTTATTATATTAGTACTATGTGTTTGGAGGTCTTATATGAAGATAACATTATTGTCAAAACCAGGTTTTTCAGGAAATATGCTTGTTCGTAAAATAGAAGAAGTAGCTAAAAGTCAATTAATGGATATTGAAGTGTTTTTAAATGAGCATTTACAAGAGGCCGATGTAGTTTTACTTACGCCACAAAGAAGTGAAGATTTAAAGGAAATTAAAAAGGTAGTTAAAGTGCCGGTAGGCGTAATTTCTTTAAGAGATTATGGTTTATTAGATGGAAGTAGTATTATAAAATATGCAAAACAGTTGATTCAAAAATAGAATCAACTTTTTTTATGACATTTGTCATATTTACATAGATGACAAAAATCATTAAAATTAAATAAAGGGAGAATAGGAGGAAAACGCATGTCTTTTTATAAAAATAAAGCTTTAAAAATAACATGTATTGTAAGCCTTATTATGATTTGTTTTGTCTATCACCATTATTTAAACACTGATACTAAACAAATTAAATTTGGAGCAACTTATATGACAATGAATAATACCTTCTATAAAGCTGTAAATAATGAAATAGAAAATGTTGTTAATAATCATGGGGATGTTTTATATACTAGAGATCCAGCTTTGGATCCTAAAAAACAAAATGAACAAATCAAAGACCTTGTTTCTTTAGGAATAGATGTTTTAATTATTAATCCTGTTGAATCTTCGAGTATTAATAAAACATTAAAAGAAGTCAAAAAAGCAGGAATTAAAATTATTGTAGTCGATGCTCCTATTAGTGATGATCAAATTGCAGATTGTACAGTTGTTTCAGATAATTATGATGCAGGAGTACAGTGTGCTAAAGATATGATGCAACGCTTTGATCATGCACGTATTGCTTTACTTGAACATTCTAAAGCCTTGTCAGCGGTTGATCGTATCAACGGCTTTAAAGATACAGTTGCTTTAAATGAGAATTATCAAATTGTAGGAAGTGAAGATTGTTTAGGACAAACGGAACTTGCTTTACCTGCTTTAAATAAAATTATTCAACAAGGAATTGATTTTGATGTTGTCTTTTGTTTGAATGATCCAACGGCTTTAGGAGCACTGGCTTCTATAGAAGAAAATGATTTAGGGCATGATGTTTTTATTTACGGAGTTGATGGTTCACCAAATATAAAGAAATTGTTGGCAGAAACGAAAGAGATTGTGGGGACATCTTCACAATCACCTACTTCTTTAGGAAAAGAAACAATCAAGGTGGCTTATAAGATGTTACATCATAAAAAGTATAAACGCTCAATTATTGTTCCAACAAAATTGATTACCAAAGAAAATATAGAAGAATATGATATAACGGGGTGGCAATAATGAATCATCTTACAAAAGAATATGTTACAAAGTTAAAAGATTCATTATTGTTTATTAATGCGGTTGTTATTATCTATAATGCTTCTTTATTTTTACTTTCTACCAAATATATTTCAGTGCATTATTATGCACGAGATTTCTTAAATAAAGTATCTTATATTACTAGAACACCACAAAATATCTTTTTTGAATCAATTTTTCTTTTTATCATTCTTGTTTTATTAATGAAATTAAGAGAAAAAGATAATTTAAAAATGGCGAATGGTCTTGTTTATATTGAAATTATTCTTTCATTTTTATTAATTATTCGTTTAAATGGTTCCTATAATGGAATTTTACTCTTTGTTTTTGCTGATTTACTTTATAATATGAGAAATATTAAACATATGGCCTTACTTTTATTAATGGCCTTTGGTTTATTATTGATTTCAGATTATAATATTTTATCAAATATTATACATATGCCAAGTATTGAATCTTATTTATCATTTTATCCAAATTCGAGTCGTACATTTATGTTATTTGCTAAAAATATTTTAGCTTCATTAAATGTTGTTGTTTTTATTCTTTATCTTATTTGCCAAGTTTTAGTTCAACAAGAAGAAACAAAGAAAATCAGTAAAGAACTTCAACTTGCTTCAAAAGTCAATGATGAATTAAAAACGTATTCTGCTTTATCTGAAAAAATGGCAGAAGATAAAGAAAGAAAAAGAATTTCAAGAGAGATACATGATACTTTAGGACATGCCTTAACAGGTATTTCGGCGGGAATTGATGCTTGTATTGCTTTGATTGATATTGATCCACAAAAGTCAAAAGAACAACTTTTGGTAATTAGTAATGTTGTTCGTGAAAGTATTAAAGATGTTCGACGTTCTTTATATAAGTTAAGACCGGGAGCACTTGATCAAAGAACTTTAAAAGATGGTTTGATTAAAATGATTGAGGAATTTCAAAGTGTTTCTCATTTAAATGTTGATTTGTATTATGAATGGGAAAATGTTGATTTTGAAAATACGAAAGAAGATATTATTTTTAGAATTATTCAAGAAACGATGACAAACGCATTAAGACATGGACATGCTTCTCATATTGAAATTCATCTTTTTGACGAAGATGAAAAATATATGATTATTATGCAAGATAATGGAAGTGGCTGTAAGGAAATTCATTATGGATATGGCTTGAAACAAATGCATGAACGTGTTGCCATATTAAATGGAACGATACATTTTTATAGTGAAGAAGGATTTAGAACAGTTGTAGAAATACCAAAAATAGGAGGAAAAAAAGATGATTAAAGTGATGATTGCAGATGATCAAGAACTTATTAGACAATCTTTACAAATTGTTTTATCAACACATGAAGATTTGAAAGTCGTAGATGCTGTTGAAAATGGTTTTGCAGTTCTTGAGAGTATAAAAAAAGAAAGGCCGGATGTTATTTTAATGGATATTCGTATGCCAGAAATGGACGGTGTTTATTGTACAAAGGCGGTCAAAGAAAAATATCCAGATATTAAAATCATTATCCTTACCACTTTTGATGATGATGAATTTGTCTTTAGTGCTTTAAAATATGGAGCAAGCGGTTATTTGTTAAAAGGCGTCAGCATGGATGAACTTTATCATGCCATTTGTACAGTTTATAATGGTGGAGCGATGATCAATCCTGATATTGCGACAAAAGTATTTAAACTTTTTTCCAAGATGTCTATGAGTAATTATGCTATCCAAGTCGATGATTCTTTATCAAAAGATTTGACACAGGCTGAATTGAAAGTTATTCAACAAGTTGGTTTTGGTTTATCTAATAAAGAAATTGCTCAAAAACTTTATTTATCAGAAGGAACTGTGCGTAATTATGTTAGCATTGTTTTGTCAAAATTAGAATTACGTGATCGTACGCAACTTGCCATCTGGGCTGTTCAAACAGGGGTCACAATGCAAGAATTTGGTGACGATAATGACTAGAATAAAAAAGGGTATTCTTACGTTAGTAAGTCTTTCTTTAGTTCTTATTTATTGTTTGATCAATGATCCAAGTCGTGATATTACTCTTACTTTAGGACTTTATGCTGGAAGTAGTTGGGATGTGCCTAATGGGGAAAGTTATCAAGTTATTGATCAAGCAATCAAGAAATTTGAAAAGAAATACCCCAATGTTCATGTTGAGTATAAAAGTGGAATTATAAAAGATGATTATTCTTCATGGCTTGCTAATGAAATTACCAAAGGAACAACACCTGATGTGTTTATGGTACTTCCTGATGATTTTAATACGTTATCTTCTATTGGTATTTTAAAGAATTTAGATCGACTTATTAAAGAAGAACGAATAGATACTTCTCTTTTTTATCAAAGTGCTTTATTTGCTGGAAATAATGGAAGTCAATATGCACTTCCTTATGAAATCAATCCAACAATTATGTGTATCAATCATGATTTACTTACCAAAGAAGGTATTGCTATTCCTTCAAGTAATTGGACTATTGATGATTTTTATAATATTAGTAATCAAGTTACAAAGGATACAAATAATGATGGTGTCATCGATCAATATGGCTATTATGGCTTTGATTGGCAAGATGTTCTTGATTGTTATGGGTTACAAGTTTTTAAAGAAGATAATTGTCATCTTGATAAAAAAGAAGTCAAAGAAGCGTTTTTATATTTGACAAAGCTTAAAGCTTTATCAAATGGCTATCAAGTTTCATCAGAAGATTTTGATCAAGGGAAAGTTGCTTTTTGTCCTTTGACCTTTGCTCAATACCGTACCTACCAACCTTATCCTTATCGTATTAGTAAATATACATCTTTTAAATGGAGTTGTATTTCAATGCCGGGAACAAAATCAAATACGATTACAACACATTTAGACACTTCATTAATAGGAATGTCTTCACAAACAAAGCATCAAGAAATAGCGTGGGAATTTTTAAAAATGTTGACGATGGACGAAGATATTCAACAATCTCTACTTGATAATTCGAAGGGAGCCTCTCCTTTAAAGAAGGTCATGTTATCAAAGAAAACAAAGGAAATCTTAGCACAGGATGCAGTTTCTTATGCTTCTTTAGATTCAGATGTTTTAAATAAGATTTTAGAAAACACGTTAGTAGAACCAAAGTTTAAAGAATATGAAAATATTCTAGAAAAAGCAGATTATTTGATTAATCAAAGTATTGATCAAGGAACAATTGATAATGATCTTAATAAGATACAAAAGAAATTAGAAAATGAATTGAAATAGATAGCTTGTGGCTATCTTTTTTATTTATGACAAATGTCATAGTTGGAATGATATTTGTCAATTTTTTTATGATTTTTGTCACTTAAAAGTCGTGATTGAAGACACATTGCAAGTGCTTTCATATTTGGTATTCTATAGGTGCAAGGAGGGAAGGACATGAAATATTTAGTATTAGTAAGTCATGGTGAATTTGCAGCTGGTTTAAAAACATCATTAATGATGTTGGCAGGACAAAGGGATGATGTGATTGCTTCAGGTTTACCTGATGGAAAGACAGCAGATGAATTTGCGGAAATCTTTAAAGAAAGTGTTAAGGACATTCATGAAGATGATGAAATTGTTTTATTAGCGGATATTGTAGGAGGATCACCACTTACAACTGCTTTAAATGTTTTAGCTGAAAAAGGTTTAATGGAAAAGACAACAACAATTGGTGGGATGAATTTACCATTAGCCCTTACTTCAGTATTAATGAAAGATACTTTACAAGGAGATTCCTTTGTACAAGCTGTCTTAAGTGAAGCAACAACTGCTTTACAAGAATTTAAAGTCGTAGAAGACGACGAAGATGATATTTAAGGAGGAAGAAAAATGTCAGTTTCATTTATTAGAATTGATGATCGTATGATTCACGGTCAAACATGTACACGTTGGGCAAGAGAATACCCATGCGATGGTTTAGTGGCTGTAAACGATAAAGCAGCAAATAATTCAGTATTAAAAGCAGCTTACAAATCAGCCAGTGGAAAGAAAACATTTGTATGGACAATGGAAGCTTGGCAAAAGAAAAGTCAAAAGGTTTTAGATAGTCAAGATCAATATTTCTTAATTACTAAAAATCCTATTGATATGAAAAAAATTCTTGTTGATCAAGGATTTGATTGTGGTATTAAAACAGTTATTGTTGGACCTTGTAATGATCGTGAAGGGGCAACAAAACTAGGAAACAATCAATCGATTACACAAGAAGAAGCAGAAGCTTTTGAAGCTTTGGCTAAAGCAGGTTATACAATCAAATTTGCTTTATTACCAGATGTTTCAATTGGAACATGGGATGATTTTAAAGATAAATTTGGTTTTTAACAAATATATAAATAAAGGGGAAGAAAAATTATGACAATTAGTTGGTTACAAGCGGCATTACTTGGTTTATTTGCTTGTTTATCAAGTATGCCAGGACTAGGTGGTACTTCCTTTGGTAACTACACATTAGGTCGTCCTTTAATTGGGGGACTTGTTTGTGGGATTATCTTAGGAGATATCAAAACAGGTATTTTAGTAGGGGCAGCAATGCAAGTTGTCTACATTGCATTAGTTACTCCAGGTGGAACCGTTTCAGCAGACGTTCGTGCTGTAAGTTACATTGGGATTCCACTTGCAATGGTAGCGTTAAATAGTTATGGTTTATCAGCTGCCACAAAAGAAGGAGCAGCTCTTGCAACTTCATTTGGAACAATGGTTGGTACTTTAGGTACAGTATTATTCTATGGAACAGCAACAATCAACTTAGCATGGCAACATGTTGGATGGAAAGCTGTTGAAAAAGGGGATTATCATAAATTATATCTTGTAGATATGGTATTACCTTGGATTTCACATATTTTATGTTCATTTATTCCAGCCTTAATTATGTGTAAATTAGGAGCAGATGTTGTTGAACTTATTAAAACAACATTACCTATGGATGGATTAGCTATGAAAACTTTATTTACAGTTGGATCATTATTACCATGTGTCGGAATTGCAATCTTATTAAAACAAATTGTTACAAAAGCAGTTGATTTCATTCCATTTTTCTTTGGATTTACTCTTGCTGCTTCAATGGGAATCAATTTAGTTGCAGCAACAGTGATTGCTGGTATGTTTGCTTTAATTAACTACAAATTAAAAATGTTACAAAATCAAAGAGTAGCTGCACCTGCAGGAGACTTTGATGATGAAGATGAGGAGGATATTTAAGATGGAAAAGAAACTATCTAAAAAAACATTAACTAAATCCTTCCACAATTGGTATTATGGAAACTTAACATGCTTCTCTCAAGAACATATGCAAACTTTTGGTTATCTATGCTCTATGTTACCAGTAGTAGAAGAACTTTATGATAAAAAAGAAGATCAAGCAAGATCAATGAAAACATACACTGCTTTCTTTAATTCAGAACCTCAACTTGGTACTGTTATTGTTGGGATGACAGCTGGGTTAGAAGAAGCACGTGCCAACGGAACAGAAGATGTTGATGATGAAACAATCAACGGTTTAAGAGCTGGTTTAATGGGACCAATCGCCGGTATTGGGGATTCCCTAGTTGTAGGAACAGTTATTCCTATTTTACTTGGTATTGCTTTAGGTATGTCTACAGGAGGTTCACCTCTTGGAGCTATCATGTACATCATTGTATGGAACTTATTTGCTTACTTTGGAATGAAATTCTTATATTTCAAAGGATATGAATTAGGTGGAAAAGCGGTTGATTTCTTAGTTGGTCCTCAAGGGGAAGCTTTAAGAGAATCAGTAACAATGTTAGGTGGTATTGTTATCGGTGCTGTATCAGCAACATGGATTTCAGTAACAACTTCATTTACGATGACAGCAGCTGGAGCTAAAAAACCATTCTTAGATTTACAAAAAACATTAGATGGTGTTTATCCAGGATTATTAACAGCTGTCTTTGTTGTTGGATGTTGGTATTTATTATCTAAAAAGAAAATGTCACCAATTAAAGTAATGTTATTATTAGTTGTTGTTGCCTTTATTGGTGTGTTTGTTGGATTCTTCAATCCAGGATTATCTTATTAAAAGGAGAAAAAAGATGAATAGTCAAGAAAAACAAGGATATATAGATGAAATTAACTATCAAAAGAAAATGATTCATAATCTTATAAAATGGTTACGCAATTTGTTCTTCCTTTCCTCTCTGGGAGTCTTATTGATGTATTATTTTTCAAATATCCTATTTGTAAAAATCTTTGCAATCATATTAATAATAATATCTATATTAGCGATTATCCTTGTTGGAAAGGCTATTTACAGTGGTAAGAAAAACATAAATAAAATTGTTGATCAGTTTTCCTTTAAATATAAAAACTCTCTATAACTCATACAAAAAACCGCTTAGGCGGTTTTTATGTTATACTTTATCTGGTGATATTATGATAACAAATAAAATCAATACAATTTTAAATAACAGTCAACAAGGTGATATCGATTATATGATCTGT
The DNA here is from genome assembly GCF_020589945.1 of Faecalibacillus sp. MSK20_93. NCBI lineage: Bacteria > Bacillati > Bacillota > Erysipelotrichia > Erysipelotrichales > Coprobacillaceae > Faecalibacillus > Faecalibacillus sp. MSK20_93. The sequence continues at coordinate 15,776 of NZ_JAJDKA010000047.1, forward strand.
AACTATATTAAAATGAATTTAAAAGAAGTTGCTTTTATGTCCATTGAAGAACTTGCAAGAAAAAGCTATGTTTCAAAAGCAAAGATCTCTAAATTTATCAAAAAATTAGCTTATGATAATTATATTGCCTTTAAAGATGATTGTTTATTAGAATTAGAAATTAGAAAACAAGTAACAAATACCAACTATTTTCTTACAAAGAAGCATCTTCATGATTCATTATCTTGGATTGAAAAGAATTTAATGAAGATTGAACAAAGTCAAATCGATTACTTTGTAAGAAAAATAAAAGAAGCTAAGCATATTTATCTTTATGGAGTTGCTTATTCACATTTACTTTGTCAATATGTTCAATACGAAGGAGATCTTTTTCAAAAAAATATTCTTGTTTTAGATGAAAATGAGGTAGCTATTGATCGGTTAAAAGAGGATGATTTATTGATTGTTATTGGTGTAGAAGAAGATGCTTTAAGTAAACAATCTTCACGTTGTTTACGAAAGCTTTTAAGAAATCAAGGAAATAAACTTTTGCTTTCAACCCAATTGATTGATCAAACAATGTTGAAATCTTTTGAAGGGATTTTGCTTGTATCTATCGATCATTTAGAAATGAAAGAAAGAAGACTTCTTTTTCGTTATTTAATAGATATGTTGGTATCACGTTACTTTGAGTTAGAATGTGCTTAAGGCACATTTTTTTCATCTTGTCAAGAAAGTTTATGAAATATAAAAAAGAAAAGAAATTTATTTATTTTAAAGTAAAGTAATCCATAAGGAGGGCTTATGGAAGAAAAATTAACTATTAAACAATTATTCGCTATTTTAGCCGCAGGTTTGTTTTCTTTTTGTGGTGTTTTGATTGAAACAGCGACAAATATTACTTTTCCTACATTGATGAATGAGTTTCATATTTCAACATCACTTGTTCAATGGATGACAACAGGAAATTTATTGATGATGGGTATTATGATTCCTATTTCATCTTATTTAAAAAGAAGATTTCAGACAAAAAAATTATTTTTGATAGCAGGGTTCTTATTTTCAATAGGATTGATTGTTGATGTCTTTGCACAACAGTTTACTTTATTGCTTATAGGAAGATTTATACAAGGAGCGGGGGTAGGAATTGCACTTCCTATGATGTATAACATCATTTTAGAAGAGTCACCAGAAAGACTTCTTGGTTTAATGATGGGATGTGGTTCTTTTGTGACGGCTGCAGCACCCGCTATTGGACCAACTTTTGGGGGAATTATGACACAATATTTTACTTGGCGCTATATTTTTATTTGCGTTTTACCAGTTATTGTTCTGGCAAGTTTTATAGGTTATTTTTGTATGAGTGAACAAATAATTAATAAACATGAAAAATTTGATCTTTTAAGTTTTATAGCGGTAGCGTTAGCTTTTGTTTCTTTAATTATGGGGTTTTCTAATTTAAATCAGATAGTTGATGATTTAGTATTTGTTTTGGGTTGCTTTATTATTGGAATAATCAGTTTATATTATTTTACTAAAAGACAACTGCATATTAAAAATTCCTTAATTCGTATAGAAATATTTAATCATAAAAGTTTTACGTTTCATACTTTAGCTATTATGTTTCTACAAATGACAACACTTGGATATGGTTTATTGTTACCGACATTTGTTCAAATTGTTTTAAAACAACCAGCAACAGATGCAGGGGTCGTTTTACTTCCAGGAGCCATTGTTGGTGCTGTGTTTGCGCCAATAGGTGGATTGATACTTGATCGTCTTGGTGCTAAAAAGCCAATTGTTCTAGGGTTATGCTGTAGCTTTATTGCTACATTTTGTTTCTTATTCTTTTTTAAAAATCTTACATACCAATCATGTATCTTATTCTATTTTATTTATAGTTTAGGCATTGGTTTAATTGTTGGTAATACCATGACATCTGCGATGTCTCATTTACCAAAAAATCTACAGGCAGATGGGAATGCTACGTTACAAACATTAATGCAACTTTCAGGGGGAATAGGAACATCCATTACAGCTGCTATTTTAGCGTTTGTACAACAAGGAATAAATTTATATGATGGGACAAATAGAGGTGCATTGTTTGTTTTGATTTTTTTTAATGTTTAATATTAATATTGTTATTTTAAGTCAATATTTTGCTTTTAAAGGAGGAAGAAAAAATGAATTTTAAAGATAAAGTGGTTGTAATTACCGGAGGAACAAGTGGTATTGGAAAGCAAACAGCTATTGAGTTTTCAAGAAAAGGAGCCCATGTTGTTGCTTTTACTGTAGATAAAGAGGAAGTGTGTAAGCAAGCAATAAAAGAAATAGGAAATGAAGCTTTTTATATTCACTGTGATGTTTCTAAAGAAGAAGATGTAAAAAAAGCTATTGAAGAAGTTGTTTTAAAATATGGGCGTCTTGATTGTGCTTTTAATAATGCGGGTATTGGACCAGATGGTGTACGTATGCCTTATGAATCCTTAACAGAAATTTCTGAAAAAACATGGGATTTAGTAGTTGATGTGGATATGAAAGGTGTTTTTCTTTGTTTAAAATATGAATTGTTACAAATGCAAAAACAAGGTTTTGGTACAATTGTTAATACAGCTTCTATTGGTGGATATAAAATGGCACCTGGATTTGCTGCTTATGGTCCAGCTAAAGCAGCAGTTATTGCTTTAACAGAAATGGCAGCTTTAGAAAATGCGGCATTTGGTATTCGTGTCAATGCCATTTGTCCAGGTCCAACCATGGGAACAGAACTTACCAAAAATTCACTTTCAACTAATCCTCATGAAGAAGCAATGTTGAAAGAACATGTGATTCCTATGAAAAAACTAGCGATGACTCAAGAAGTCGTGAACGCTGTCTTATGGTTAAGTAGTGACCAAGCAAGTCATACAACAGGACAAAAAATATTTATAGATGGTGGAATGCATATTGCTTAAAAGGGAGAAAAGATGATTAAACATGTATCGGTATTTACTTTAAAAGATAAAAGTGAAATTAAACATTTTGTTGAAATGTTAGAAGAAGTTGGTAAAAATTGTCCTTTGATTATTAAAAGTGAAGTAGGGGTAAATATAAGTGAACAACCACCTGTGGGACCTCATTTCGGTGATGTGATTCAAATTGTTGAGTTTTCTAATCTGATAGACTTACAAAAATATCCCCAATCAAAGGAACATCAAAAATTATTAATGGATGGTACAGAAATGGAAACTGTTACCGCAATAGATTATATAATTTAAGCATTCATTCAGATATCAAAGAGCATTCATTCAAAATAGTGCTCTTTTTTTCATTTTATATTCATTTCTATGATTAAACAGTCAAAATACAATTGACTTTATGATTGAACGGTCATATAATGAACGCGTAAGAGGTGATCAGTATGGATAATCAACGCCATCGAATTATTTTAAATGAATTAGATAAAAAAGGAAATGTGACTGTAGCTTCTCTTGTTGAACTTACAGGAGCGAGTGAATCAAGTATACGAAGAGATTTAGTAGAACTTGATCATCAAGGATTCTTAAAAAGAGTTCATGGAGGTGCAACCCTTATTCCTAAGGTAACACAAACGATTGAAGATCCATTAGGGAAAAGACAGTTATTAAATGCTGATGAAAAGAAAAAAATTGCAAAGTATGCAGCAGGAATGATTGAAGCCAATGATGTGGTTTATTTAGATGCAGGTTCATCAACTTTAGAGTTGATTGAATATTTAGATCAAAAGGAAGCACACTATATTACTAATGGTTTAATGCAAGCTCAACAATTGACCATTAAAGGATTTCATGTAGTATGTCTTGGTGGAGAAGTGAGAAATATTACAGGGGCATGTGTGGGTGCTAATACGATGAAGTCATTAAGTCGTTATCATTTTTCTAAAGGTTTCTTTGGAACAAATGGCATTGATTTAATGAATGGTTTTACGACACCAGATAGTGAAGAAGCTGCTATTAAGGAATTGGCTATGGAACGTTGTCAAATGAGTTATGTTTTATCGGATCATAGTAAATTTAATAAGGTATATCATGTGACCTTTGGTCAAATAAATGATGCGGTGATTATTACAGATCATTGTGAAAAAGAAATCAAAGAACAAGCGACAGTTGTGGAGGTTAGAAATTAATGATTTATACAATTACTTTTAATCCATCTTTGGATTATATTATGCATGTTGATTGTTTTGAAGAAGGGGAAACAAACCGTTCAAAGCAAGAAGAAATTTATCCTGGAGGAAAAGGATTCAATGTTTCAACAATTTTAAGTCGTTTGAATCTTGAAACAACAGCTTTAGGGTTTGTTGCAGGATTTACAGGTGAAGAAATTGTTAAAGAATTAAAAGAAAGAGGATTTGACTGCGATTTATGTCAGTTAGAAAATGGTCTTTCAAGAATTAATGTGAAGATGAAAGGGGCTAAAGAAACTGAAATCAACGGAAGTGGTCCAGATATTCCTCAAGAAAAATTAAATGAGTTATTTGAAAAATTAGATCATTTAAAAGAAAACGACACATTAGTTCTTGCAGGAAGTATTCCATCTTCTTTACCGGATGATATTTATGAACAAATCATGAAAAAATTAGATCAACAAGGAATTAAAATTATTGTTGATGCAACGAATGATTTATTAAAGAAAGTATTACCATACCATCCTTTCTTAATTAAACCAAATCATCGTGAATTAGAAGAATTATTTAATGTAAAAATAGAAAATCAAGAAGATTTAATTTTCTATGCAAGAAAATTACAAGAACAAGGAGCAATTAATGTTCTTGTATCTCTTGGAAAAGATGGTGCAATTTTAGTAAGTGAGGACAATCATGTTTATTATTGTGCAGGTGCTAAAGGAAAATTATTAAATAGTGTTGGTAGTGGAGATAGCATGGTTGCTGGATTTATTGCAGGTTATTTAAAAGAAAAGAAATATGATGAAGCTTTAAAACTTGGAAGTGCTTGTGGAGGAGCAACTGCTTTTAGTGAAGATCTTGCTGAAGCTTCAATGATTCAAGAAGTCTATAAACAATTAAAAGTGGAAGAACTATAAATGAAAATCTTAGATTTATAAAAAGATGTTTCGATTGATGTTAACGCTACATGTTTAGATAAAGATGAAGCTATTAATACATTAGTTTCATTAATGGCAAAACAAGGAAACTTAAATGATCAAGATGTTTATAAACAAGGAATTTATGCACGTGAAGAATTAAGTACAACAGGAATTGGAGAAGGAATTGCGATTCCTCATGCTCAAAGTGAAGCTGTAAACGCTCCAGGACTTGCGGCAATGGTTGTTAAAGATGGTGTTGATTATCAATCATTAGATAATCAACCAGCAAAACTGTTCTTTATGATTGCGGTCCCTAAAACAGGTGGAAACGAACACTTGCAAATTCTTGCGATGTTATCACAAATGTTAATGGATACAGACTTTAAAGATTCTTTAATTAATGCACAAAGTGTAGAAGAATTTATGGATTTGATCAATCAAAAAGAAGCTACACAAAAAGCTAAAGAAGAAGAAAAAGAAGAAGCGCAAAAAGAATTTACAGGAACTTATCGTTTGCTTGCAGTAACTGCTTGTCCAACAGGTATTGCGCATACTTATATGGCGGCTGAAGCTTTGGAAGAAAAAGCGAAACAAATGGACATTACAATCAAAGTCGAAACTGATGGTAGTGGTGGAACTAAAAATGCTCCAACTGCCAAAGAAATTGAAGAATGTGAAGCTATTATTGTAGCTGCTGATAAAAATGTCGAAATGGCACGTTTTGATGGAAAGCCAGTGATTCAAGTAAAAGTTGCAGATGGTATCAATAAAGCAGAAGAATTAATTAATGAAGCTTTAAGTGGAAATGCACCAATTTATCATGCAGATCATGTTTCTACAACTGTAGAAAGTGAAAGTGATGAAAGTGTTGGTCGTCAAATCTATAAACATTTAATGAATGGTGTCAGTCATATGTTACCATTTGTTATTGGGGGAGGTATTTTAATTGCCTTAGCTTTCTTATTTGATGATTATACAATTGATCCAAGTAACTTTGGTAAAAATACACCATTAGCTGCTTTCTTTAAAACAACAGGAGATACAGCCTTTGGATTTATGTTACCAATCCTTGCAGGATATATTTCAATGTCAATTTCAGATCATCCAGGTTTAGCTGTTGGCTTTGTTGGTGGAGCATTAGCTAGTCAAGGAAATTCAGGATTTTTAGGAGCTTTAGTAGCTGGTTCTGCTGCTGGGTATTTAATGAAAGGTTTACGTAAATTATTTGATTATTTACCAGATACATTTGAAGGATTAAAACCTGTTCTTTTATACCCATTCTTTGGATTATTATTAATGGCATTACTTATGACATTTATTATCAATCCACCAGTTGCTGCTATCAATACAGCTCTTACAAATGCTTTAAATTCAATGGGTGGTTCAAGTAAAGTTATTTTAGGAATGTTACTTGATGGTATGATGGCTGTTGATATGGGTGGTCCAATCAATAAAGCAGCTTATGTTTTCGGAACTGTATCGATTACTTCAGGAAACTATGATATCATGGCAGCTGTTATGATTGGTGGGATGGTTCCACCTCTAGCTATTGCGCTTGCAACATTCTTCTTTAAAAATCGTTTTACTAAAAAAGAACAACAAACAACACTTACAAATGTTATTATGGGATTATCATTTATTACTGAAGGAGCAATTCCATTTGCAGCCTCTGATCCATTACATATCTTACCTGCATGTGTCGCTGGTTCAGCAGTTGCTGGTGCTTTATCAATGTTCTTTAACTGTACATTAATAGCTCCTCATGGTGGTATCTTTGTAATCGGTGTTATCTCTAATCCTCTTGGATACTTATTTGCTTTAGCTGTTGGTTCAGTTGTTGGAATGTTTGGTTTAGCTTTATTGAAGAAACCTTTAAAATAATAATGAATTCTAGGTGAAAACCTAGAATTTTTTTTGTTAAAAGGGGAATCCTATTTTTGAAAGGAACATATATAATGAATAATGATACAATTTTATTACTTAAAGAATGTGATTCAGGATTAAAAATGGCAATTTCTTCTTTAGATGAGGTACTCGATGTGATAAAAAATCAAAAATTCAAAGAAATCTGTATTACTTCAAAAAATAAACATCAAACTTTAAAAAATGAAGTAGATCATTTATTAAAAGAACATCATCTTCAAGAAAAAGAACCTTCATTACTCGCAAAAAGCATGTCATGGTTAAAAATGAATTTTAAAATACAAATGAATGAAGATGATCAAACAATTGCTTCACTTCTTTTTGAAGGATGTTCTATGGGAATAGAAACACTTTATAAATATTTGCATCAATATGAAAATGCTTCATCAAAAATAAAAGAAGTGACAGAAAAACTTATTGAAATTGAAAAAGAACTATCGCAAAATATACAAAATTATTTATAAATAACTACGAAACAAATTCGTTTCGTAATTTTTTTCTTAATAAACCATATGACACATCTTTTTAAATAAGATTTGAATTCATAAAATTTAAAGGGGCTGTAAAGAAACCTAACCTTTTGGATTAGGTTCATCAGCCTCTTTTTTTAG
>NZ_JAJDKA010000048.1:0-22870 GCF_020589945.1 Faecalibacillus sp. MSK20_93
CTAAAAAAAGAGGCTGATGAACCTAATCCAAAAGGTTAGGTTTCTTTACAGCCCCATTTTCTACATCTTAGTATTCTAAAAGCTTATTTGTTAATTCATTCATTGCTTGAATTACTTGTGTAACCTCTTCATTTAAATATACTTCTTGATTTTTGATTTCTTCTTGATAAATATTAATTTCATCTGCAAAATCAGGATTTTCTTGTTCTGCTTTTTCAAAGATTCCTAATAAAGCAGGATATGTTTTAGCAAATTTAAATTGTCTATTTGTTGTCCAAAATACATTATTTGGATTTGTTTCTTCACTTAATCTTCTTTGTGCTCTTAAGTTTGATTCTACAGAGAAATCATAAAAACCATATTCAGATCCACCATTTATATGCCAAGCTAAATCTAAAGCTCCATCTTTATCATTAGAAATATTACCTTTTTCTAATGCTTGAATAATATCATTGAATAATTCAATATTTTCTTGATATTGTGCAAATGATGTTGTAATCGTAGAAGATAATTCAATACCAATAAAATGATCTTGAATATACTTAAAAGCTTCATGAAGCTTAAGATTTAATTCTCTTCCTTCTTTTCTAAGAGCATCCTTTTCTTTTTCAGTTTTAGCATTTGCAAAACGTTTATTTATATTTTCAATTTTTTTATTTACTTTAACTGTAGCTTTCTTTAAAGAATTTAAAGATTGATTATATTGACCTACATCAATTCCTGCTTTTTTAGCAATATCTTCATTTAATACATTTAAATCATCGACCGCCGCTGTTAAATCCAACTTCATAACAGGGGCTTGATCTAACCAAATAGCAAGCATTCCATATGTATTGATATTAGTTGTCATAACTTCACGTGAATAAGTTGAAGGATTATCTGATTTTGTATGATAATGCATTTGAATCCATCCTTTTTCTCCTTCAGATGTTCCTGGAACATTCACAAAATAAGGAACCCCAGCATGACGATAAGAAACACCATCTTCCATTGTATTTGCATCTACAGAAGTGTCATTGATTCCTTTAGGATAAATATTGTCTTCTGGATCAATTGCAATTTCATTTACAAATTGTTTAACTGCTGAGGCATATTCTGGAACACAAGATATTTCCATTTGACTAGCTCCATCATAAAATGCTGGTAATTCAAAATTAAGCATTGCTATTGTTTTCTGTGCCCATTCTGGATGAACTGTATTAATCATTTCCCAAGCACCTGTTGTCCAATCATATTCAGTATTAGCTGCACCCCATTCTTCTGAACCATGTGCAATAAATAAAATATCATTTTCAGGTGTATAATTACTTTCTTTCATTGCTTTAGCAATAGCCATAATTAAACCAATCGCACAACTATCATCTTGAAATGATCTAAAATAAATATCATAATGACCAGAAATAATAATTTGTTGTTTTGAAGATTTACCTGGTATCTTTCCTACAACATTGTATGAAACACCATCATCTAAAGAATAGTCATTATCTATTTTTAGTGTTGTTTTATTATTTCCAGCTTTTAATGCTTTTTTTATACTTTTATAATTATTTTTTGAAATAGCCACCGTTGGAATTAAGTCATCCCAACATACATCCTGTACATTAATTTGATCATCATCATAAGTTCCATAACCGCCATTATCATACGTCACTAATGCTGCTGCTTTATGTAAAGCGGCTTCTTCCATATACATATCGATCCAAGCTACATTAAATTGATCTACACCAGCAAGAACAATCTTACCTTCAACATCTTTTCCTTCATAATCTGCTGCTGTTCCATTACCAACATCAACCATTTCAGCAACAATTCCTTCTTTTGAAGTTCCTGATAACTGATAAGATGCTGGCATCATTTGAATATCTGTTCCTTCTATTTTTAAAGAAGCTGAGTTAAATTGCCATTTATCTACAGTCACAGGAATTTTTTCTGTTTCTAATCCAATTTTTCCCATTTCCTTTTCAATATAATCAGCTGCTTTATGTTCAGCATCTGATCCTGCAGAACGATATCCTAACTCATTAGATAATAAATCATCATCTTCTGCTAATGCTTTAGAAATGTTGTAAGCATACTTTGCATCAACATTCTCTAAATAATGATCCATTGTTGTCTTTTTAGGATTACACCCAGTCAATGAAACCATCATTGTTAAAACAATCAATAAACTTACCCTTTTTTTCATTCTCTATTTCCTCCCAAACAATAAAAAAGACAGATGTTTATACACACCTGTCTCATCATATTTTGAACTATCTGTAACAGAAATCCTACTTACTGACCATTTCATAAGGTATATATAAACACTTTACAAAACTGAGCTTTTAACTCAATCAATAAGGGCATATGCCCTTCCGTATTCCACTAAATACGGTTCTTGTCTCTTCAACAAGTCTTCGGCATCTGACCCGGCCGTCCGTGTAGCCTTTAGCATATTGCTGGTCATTCTGTACAGATTTTTGTACGAAATTTATATTACATAAGTTTATTGATAAAATCAATATTATTTAATAAATTTTAAAATATGTTAAAATTATATTGAAGGGAGGAAATAATCATGTTGCTTGATAAATTAAATATTATTTTAAATTCTAGTGATGAATTTTCTCCTAAATATATCATTAGTTCATTTGTTAAAAATAATCTTTATGAAATTCCTTCAATGTCTATTGATGCAATTGCTCTTTCCTGTCATACATCAAAAAGTCAAATTTCTAAATATGTAAAATCTTTAGGTTATGAAACTATGAAAGATTTTAAAGATGCTTGTTTAGATAATATTTCTAGTATAGAAAGAACCAATAAAACCTTATTTTCATTACAGAATAGTATAGAAAAACAATTTTCATCTTTTACAAATCACATCATTGATGAATTACATTATACAATGAATCAAATTGATGAAATCAATTTATTAAAATTAGTAAATGATATAAAGAAAAGTAAACGTATCTTTGTTTATGGTCATGGTCATGCAAGAACTCTTTGTACCTATATTCAAAATGAACTTTCCGCAAAACAAAAAGAAACTATTATCTGTGATGTTGATTTTGAAAAAGAATATAATTTTCAAGATAGTGATCTTCTTTTACTCATTAGTATCAATGGAAATACGTTTTACTTCGATAAAAGAGTGGTGCATCATATTTTAAAGTGTTCAGTTAATACATGGCTGATTAGTTGTAAAGATAATATAAACTTTTCAAAGAACTATTTATATATTCCAACATTAAATGATAAATATAATGATTATTTATTAAGACATATTCTTGATTTTATCTTGATGTATTAAGTTTCCATTTTGGAAATTTTTTTATTTAATTTCTATATATTTTCTATAATACCTTTGTAATTAAAAGTAAAGGAGAAACAACAAATGGGATTTAGAAAAGATTTTTTATGGGGTGGTGCGACAGCCGCCAATCAATGTGAAGGTGGAGCAAATGAAGGAAACAGAGGTGTTGCTAATGTAGATCTTATGCCTTTAGGTGAAGATCGTTATTTAGTTGGTACTGGTAAAATGAAAATGTATGATTTTGATGATCAACATTTTTATCCAGCTTTAACTGCTGTTGATTTTTATCATCATTATAAAGAAGATATTGCTTTATTTGGTGAAATGGGATTTAAAACTTTTCGTTTATCTATTGCTTGGACACGTATTTTCCCAAATGGTAATGAAGAAAAACCAAATGAAGCAGGATTAAAATATTATGAAGATATTTTTAAAGAATGCCATAAATATGGTATTGAACCTCTTGTTACTATTAATCATTTTGATTGTCCAATGTATTTAATTAAAAAAATCGGTGGTTGGCGAAGTAGAGAAATGATTGATTATTTCTACAAGCTTTGTAAAACTTTATTTATTAGATACAAAGGATTAGTTAAATATTGGTTGACTTTTAATGAAATCAATATGATTTTACATTTTCCTTTTGTCGCTGCTGGTCTTTGTTTTGAAGAAGGTGAAAATGAAACACAAGCTATGATTACAGCTGTTCATCATCAACTTCTAGCAAGTGCCATGGCCACAAAACTTGCTCATGAAATAGATTCAAATAATCAAATTGGTTGTATGCTAGCTGCTGGTTCTTATTATCCTGAAACATGTAAACCAGAAGATTATTGGAAAGCAATTTGTGATAATCGAGAAGTCTATATGTTTGCAGATGTTCAAGCAAGAGGTTATTATCATAATTATGCATTAAAATGGCTTGAAGAAAGAAATGCATCTATTCCTTTTGTAAAAGGAGATAAAGAACTATTAAAAGAAAATACCGTGGATTTTGTAAGTTTCTCATATTATTCATCAAGAGTAAGTAGTAGTGATTTATCTAAAGGAAAACAATCAGAAAGTAATATTTTTTCTTCTGCTAAAAATCCTTATTTAAAAGAAAGTGATTGGGGTTGGGCTATTGATCCTTTAGGATTTAGAAGTACTCTTAATGAACTCTATGATCGTTATCAAAAACCATTATTTGTTGTAGAAAATGGTTTAGGAGCGAAAGATATTATTGAACAAGATGGTTCTATTCATGATGATTACCGTATTGATTATTTAAGACAACATATTCATAACATGAAAGATGCTGTTGAAAAAGATGGAGTTGATTTGATAGGTTATACAACTTGGGGATGTATTGATTTAGTTTCTAATGGTACAGGTGAAGTTAAAAAAAGATATGGATTTATTTATGTAGATCGAGATAATTTAGGAAATGGAACTTATCAAAGAATTAAAAAGGATTCATTTTATTGGTATAAAAAAGTCATTGAAACAAATGGAGAAGATTTGTATTAAAAAAACAGCTAATGCTGTTTTTTTAAATATCTTTCTAAAAATGAATGAGCAAGAGAGCCTTGTTTGATTTGTTTTCTTGCTTCTTCAATTGAATACCAATGAGCTTCATCAACTTCATTTGTCAGTTTAAAATCTTCACTGTCAACAACAACTGCATAATTATGCATTAAAGTATTTGATGGTTGATAGTATTCATTATCATTATATGTATAATCAATTACATTTAAATTGACTTCTTCTTTAATTTCTCTAATCAATGTTTCTTTCGCATTTTCACCTTTAGTAATATATCCTGCTACTAAAACATTAAAATTTTTTCCATATTGTTTAATAAGCAAAATCTTATCTTTTGTAGGATTAAAGATAATCGTTGAAATTGCACTATTGAACATTGGAAAACGAAATTGTTTACATGTTGGACAATAAGGTACAAGTCCATCTATGCCACATTCTTTTTCTATAAGTTTAGTTCCACATTCACTACAATATTTCATTATTTATCACCTACGCCATTATAACGTAAACAAATAATAACTAACAATATTAAATTTATAAGATGAAAACATAAAGCGATAATAAAAACAATTTGATAACTTTGTGTAAAATCATATAAATAACCAATTAATGTTAATGAACTGGCACTCCCTACATTTGTAAGAAAACCAATAACAGAATAAGTTCTTGCATAGTTTTCATTTCCAAAGAAATAACGTGTTAACATCGGAATCCCTACAGCACCCACAGAATAAATAGAACCAAACATCAATGAACCGATATAAAGTAAAAGCGTTTCTTGGTGAATCACTCCTAAAAACAATAGAACTAAAGAAATACAATTTGTTAGAATCATCATGATTACTGCTTTTATAGGACTTAATAAATCACTTAAAAATCCAATTAATAATTTAGTACTAACATTGCCTATCATGGTAAATGACATGAAAGTTGCTCCGATAGTAACTGATAAATGAATACTTACAGCAATACCTGATAGATGTTGAGAAATTCCTGTAATTGAAGTATGTAAAAGAGTAAATAAACACATACAAAGGAAACTGATGGTTAGTAACTTTATTTTATTATTTTGAACTTTAGTTGTTTCTTTTCTATTTTGATAACCATAAGGTAGTAAATGTTCTTTTCGAGGATCGATATTCCAAGGAACAATTAATGCTGGAAGAACTAAAACAAGAATACAGATAGCCATGAAACGATAAGTCATTTGCCAACCATAACAAGTAATCCATGAACTTAATAAAGGTGAAAAGATAGCCCCTGAAAGTCCACTAAAACTTAATGCTAAACTCGTCGCTAAGCCATGTTTTTTATCAAACCAATTTGTAATAACAACTGTAATAGGAACCATTCCATAAATACCTACACCGATTCCTCTTAAAATACCTAAAATATAAAATAAATAAACAGATGTACTATAAGACATCAACCAAGTTGCACCACTTGATAAAATAACACCTATTAGTAAGACCTTTTTATAGGAATATTTTTTAATCACTTTTGATATCTTTAATGAAGTTAATGCTGTCGCTAAAGTTGAAAGTGTGGCATGCATCGCAAAAGTTCCTTTTAACACTTTTAAACTTTTAGATACAGGTGTATAAAAAACACCTATCGCATTGGTACATAAACCAATAGAACTGGCTGCTAAACAACACATAAAAAAAACAATCATCCAATGTTTATAACTTTTATTGATCATAATTTTCACCTCAATAAAAACATATAACTTTATAATCTCTAACGCATTAGATTTCCTAAATTAAGAAAAGGAGGATCAAATCCTCCTTGCATATTCTTGAGCTATTAAACTTGCAATAAATTGTAATTGATAAGGGTGACTGTTTTGATCTCGTTTAGAATCAAAGGTAATCACATGATCAATAAAATCTGGATAATTTTCTTGTTTACTTGAAATCAACCAAATTTGTGGTTTCTTTAATTTATTCTTTAAAGTTCTTATATCAGGATAATCAAAATAATATCCTGTATAAGAAAAGATAATCAATAAATCATCTTCATTGGTTGATGAAATATATTGTAATTGTTGCTTATAGGAAATATGTGAATAAGTTTATTTCCCTAACATCAATAAATCACTTTGTAAATTAAAAGCAACTGCTCCTGCTTTTAATAAACCAAAGATACCTACTTGTTGATATTTTTGGATTTCTTTGCATAATGCATTTATTTGTTGCATATCTATTGATTTTTCTACCATTGTAATACTTTCTTTAACTTTTAAACTATATTCTTCCAAACGATTTTTAGCCTTAGAAGATGAAGAATATTGTTCAAAATTCATCTTTGTTGAAATCAATAACTCTCTCAATTCATTAAAATCATTTAATCCTATTTCCTTACAAAACTTTGAAATAGAACTCATCGCTACAGAACATTCCTTTGCCATCTCTTGAATACCAATATCCTTAATATCATCTAAATGATTTAATAAATACGTTGCAATTTGACTATTCGTTGAATCTTTCTTTTCACTTGCTAAAGTACTTAAAAAAACAATCGGTAACTTTCCATAAAGCATACAATCACTCTCTTTCTATCTTCCTCCAGCAAAATTATACATTAGTCTTTCTTTCATTTCAGTAACATCCTTACCAAAGACTTCTAAAATTTTAAAAGCAAAAGGATAAGGTGTTGCTGGTCCTTGACTCGTTACAATATTTTGATCAAAAACAGAGACTTCATTTACAAAATCTCCACTTACAAGTTTATCTTGATAACCTGTATATCCTGTTACTTTTTTACCTTTAATGACATTGGCTTTTTCTAACACAACTGTTCCTGAACACATTGTTGCTATATATTGATGATGCTCATTAAAATATTGAACAAGTGAAATCACATCTTGATTTTCTAATAAATTTTGACCACCAGGTCTTCCTCCAGGTAAAACAAGCATATCATAATTTTTAATTTCATCATTAAAAAGCTTATCTGCTTTAACATACATATCATGCATTCCTCTTACAAATTCTTCATTAAAACTAAACGTATGACATTCTAATCCCCCTCGACGAAGTAAATCCACAATTGTTAATGTTTTTCCTTCTTCATATCCTTCAGCCATTAATACTGCAACACGTCCCATTTTATTCATCCTCCTTGACATCAAATGCATTAAAATAAACCATTCTCTTTTTAACTGCTAAATCATCTCCACCTAATAATTCTACAAGTTTATAAGCAAATCCATAAGCTGTTGCTGGTCCTCTACTTGTAACAATATTGCTATCAATGACCACTTTGTCATTTAAATAAGTTCCTTGTTTTATCTTTTGATCATAGCCTTGATAAGCTGTAAATTTTTTATCAACTAATAAATTTGCTTTTTCTAAAACAATAGGTGCTGCACACATAGCACAAACATATTTACCTTTTTCATTCATTTGTTGTAAATATGAAATAAGTGTTGGGTTATTTTTCATCGCTTCTGCTCCACCATAACCCCCTGGTAAAATAACCATGTCATAATCAAGAAGTGTCTCATTTAAGATGTGATCACATCTTACAATGATTTCATGTCCTCCTTTAACCTCTTGTTCAAAACCTACTAAATCACATTGAAGATGTGCTCTTTTTATAATATCTGCAATTGTTAGAGCTTCACCTTCTTCAAAACCTGATGCTATTATAATTGCTGCTTTTTTCATCATTATTCCTCCATTTCATCTTTACAATAATCTTTACAATGAAATGAAACAATGGATTTCCTAAATTAAGAAAAAAGCCTAAGAATTTCTTCTTAAGCTTTAAGATATTCAATAACATCTTTAGCATCTTTGGTTTCTAATAAAACTTGCATGGCTTGTTTATTATCCATAACTGCATAAAGATCTTTTAAAGTATTTTTAGTTACTTGAGATTCTTTCATATTCATAGCAATCATAAAAATAATCTGTACTTGATGTTGATTCCATAAAATAGTTTTTTTAAGGTTGCTATAACGATTTTAGATTTTATAATTTCTTTTTCACTACCATGAGGAATAGCAATATTATTACCTAAATCAGTAGCCATGATTTTTTCTCGACGAAATACACTTTCTTTATAGTTTTCACTAACACAGTGATGTTTATGTAATTCATCACATAAACCACCATCCAAGCTGTAATAGCTGTAAAAACAATAGCTTCAAATTTTGTTTTGGGCATTTTTAATTCTTTTTTCATAAATTTCCTCCTAAAAAAATAAATGCCACCTCGCCTTTTGACAGTAGCAAGGTGACATTTAGTGTCTAGGTGTATTTTAGAGATATTTTATTTTAAAGACAAGAAAAAATATTTTTCTTGTGCATCTATCGCAAAAAAACAAACAAGCATTATTTATGCTCTATGCACAACTGTGCCTTTTTTAATTGTTTCTTCAAAGAGATGATCTTTATTACTTTATAAATCAAAATTCCTAAAATAATCAAGCATAAACAACTTAATTGATTATATCCACCCAAATAATACTCATCAGTATTTCTAACAGGATAAATATCAATTTCTATACAAACCCAAATAAGTGCTAATACTCCTCCTGATAAATAATGCCAAAATAATTTATTTTCTATTTTCTCTTTCGTCATCATCTTTCTCCTTTATTTTAAATCTTCCAATTTATGAATTATTTCTTGGGAAATAATTTGTTAAAAAGGAATTATATTATTATACTGATTCATTTTTATAAACTAAAATAACATAATAAATAATAAAAAACTTATTATCAAAATAATTATTTTTTCTATTTTATACTCTTCTATCAATGGATTATGTGAAAATTAATTTTTTTAATTATTTTGTTTAATTTATTCAATAAAATAGTTTATAATAACCATGTTGGAAGTGTAATGTTTGTATAGAGATTGAGCATCCTTGATGGATGCTCATCTTTTTTATACCATTTTAATAACCATGATCTACATGTTTCCATTCACCCTGTTTATTTCTTACAAGTAACCAAATCCAATCTTTATAAGTACTATTAGGATTTAAAGAACCATCTCCACCACTTCCATCAACATCAAATGTTGATGTTAAAACAATAGCTTCATCTGCACCATATTGTTGTAGTATTTCTTTAAAATAATTTTCATTATCTCCCGCATAATAAATTTCTTTTAATGTACAGCCTTTAAAATTTTCATTAAAATAATCAATAACTGTATTAATTGCTGAAGTGATATCATCATAGCTATAAATATTTGAAGTGACTTCTTTTTCTACAATATCATTTTCTTCTCTTTTTTCTATACGAACAAGCATATTGATATCTGTTTGAATAACATATTGATAAGAATCATCAATATATGCTTTATAGTTTCCTCCACTATAATGACTAGGAAGGATGACTTCTGTAAGAGGAAGTTGTTGATTCATCAAAATATCTTGTGCATGTTTAATAATTTCTATTGGGTCTTTTTCAAGAGTTGATGTAATACTATCTGTAAAACCATATTCTTTTGAAACATATTGAATGATTTTGTTATTTTTATCATAACTAACATCAAGTCTTAAAGTTGGTTCATCTTTATCATTACTGAAATTAAAATAATTTTCTTTTTTATCTTCATAAACATAACCATTTTTCATCAATTCATCTATAACTTCTTGAGGAAGGAGTTCTTTTAATTCTTTGATTGTTTCTGATTCACTTAAAGTACTAAAACGTAAGTATTTATGTTTTGATTGCTTTAATTCAGTATTAATTTCTGTACGTTTTGCTTTTCTTTTTTGAACAAACATTTGTCCTTTTTGATTAAAAGAAAGTTCTATTTCAAAAAGTTTACTTGCTTTTGATTTATAGTTCACTTCAATTCTAAAATTATCAGAAATATCTTTTATCTTAGAGTTAAAAAGATAATCTTCTGGTTTCCAAATAACTTTTAAGCCTTTTTTTGTATGATAATATTTTTTATAAAGATCATAAGAAATCGTAGTATCACTTTGATAGACTTTTCCACCTAGATGAATCTCCAAAGGATTTCCTCCTTGAACAATACGAATTGATTCAATTTCATCACTTTGTACATCTACTGTAAAATAACTTGTTGTAAGATATCCATCTAAATAATATTTTCCATCATAATTTTTTAAATCTAATTGCGATTGTTTAAAATCTGTTTTTTTAGAAAAATACTTTTCTTCATATTTCTTTTTCAATTGCACTTTATCCATTATATCGACCTGATCATGAATTAAATAATAATCCATCGGTGTTACTTGAGTAGTAATAGAATTATAGGTTTGATTATAAGCAAGAATTTCAAATGTATCTTTTGTTTCTTTGTTTTGAATACCTAATACAAATAAAAGAACTACACAAAAAATAATCAAAATAGGTTTATAGTAATGATGTTTTTTTATAGGAATTTGTTGAAGAAGATTTTCATCAACTTGAATTTCATCATAATAATTTTTAAATGATTTATTTTTCATCAGCCTCTATCTCCTTTCTTAATTGATTTCTTGCTCGGTTTAATAAAACACGAACATTATTTTCTTTGATATGTAATAATTCTGCCATTTCTTTGGTTGAATATCCTTCATAATAAAATAAATAAAGAACTACATTATACTTTTTAGAAAGCTTATTTAAATAAGGGGTCAAATCAATTTCTTGCTTTTCAAAAATATAAGTTTGTTCATCGATTTCATCTATTTTATTATGCCAAAAAGACTTCAAAGATGTTTTACTACAATTAAGTGTTACCCTTATAAACCAAGCTTTTTCATGTTCTAAAGATTCAAAAACTGGTTTTCTTTTCATATAACGATACATCACATTTTGGAAGATATCATCTGCTTGATCTTTTTGATGACATTGACTAAAAGCTAAACGATAAACCAGTTCTTTTTCTCGTTGAATCACTTCTTCCATACAAAAACCTCCTTTCATTAGTAATACTTTTTAAAGGTCAAATATGTTACAAAAATTATAACATTTTTATAAAAAAATACCTTGGCATTACCAAGGTAAGTGATCTATATTAAGTTTTTCATAATTTATATTTTGACTTTGATAATAATGAACTTGATGATTCTCATCATCAAGGATTTTAATGATATTATTTTTAAGTATGACAATCGTTACTTTTATATCACCTTTTTGACTCATAATATAAAATTCATATTGTTTTTCTTGATTATCTTGATTAATATAAGAAATTGTAGGATTATTTGAAAATTCTGTTTTAATTGTTTTAATCTTTTTAAAATCATTAATATTTAAATAATCACAAAATTGAATAACTTTCTTTTGTGTCAAACCACCCGAATACATAACCACTAACGAAGCAGGTTCACGATAAGCTAAAGCCAATTGGTCACCTACATAATAATCACTGCATAATCTTTGAATGATATTATTATAATTATTTTCATATTTTTGCTGTTTTTGGACTTTATACATACCAATTAGTGTAATTGTAAAAATAAAACAAACAATACTGATGATAAAAATATCTTTTCTTTTTTTCTTTCTTTTTTGAATAATATATTCATTGCTTTGAAGAAGTTCTTCATAGTCTAGTTTTAAAATAGATGTTATCTTAGCAAGTAAGGTAATATCAGGATAACCTCTTCCTGTTTCCCATTTACTAATTGTTTTGTTGCTGACATTTAGTAAATCAGCAAGTTGACTTTGAGTGTACCCTTTTTTAAGTCTTGCATTTTTTATTGTTCTAGCAAATCTATCATTATCCATAATACCACCTCCTACTTTAACTATACAAGAATCAAATTAAAATAGAAAGAAAATGACTATCTACCAATTGTAGACATGTTTAGAAATGTTTCCAATTTGGAAACATTTTTAATTTTATAGATAAATGCTTCTATAATGCATGGTGAGGTGATTAAAATGAAAAAAAGAAGAATAAATAGTGAGATATTGTATTTAATTGCAATATTAGTTTTATCATTTTCAATAGACTTACTGACTATTGCAAACATGGGGTTATCTGCTATAAATGGACCCGCTTATATTTTAAGTGAAAAAGTTTATTCACTTACTTATGGTCAGGCAGAATATATTGTTGAAGGAATTATTTTTATCGTTTTTTGTATTTTAATGAAGAAATTTAAAATGGCATATTTGAGTTCTTTTATCACAGGTGTTTTATATGCAACAATGGCAGATATTTGGAAAATAATTATTCCTTTCTTTCAAAGACAAAATGAAATATGTTTTCAATTACGTATTGTTTATTTTTTTATCGGTTTTATACTTTCAGCAATGGCTGTCGCTATGTTTTATAAATCTTATTTATATCCTCAAATCTATGATTTTTTTGTTCAAGAAATATCAAAAAAATATCATATTACTTTAAAAATATTTAAAACTTGCTTTGATTGTACATTCCTTATTTTATCTTTTATCATGTCTTTATTCTTATTTCATGGAATTGTTGGTATTGGTATAGGAACTATTATTGTTGCTTTGTTTAATGGAACATTCATCAGTTTTTTCAAGAATTTTCTTGATAAACATTTTATATGTATTCCAAAATTCACCAAACTTGAAAAATATTTAAAGCTATAAAAAAGGCTATAATGAAAACCTAAAAGCTAGGTTTCTTTATAGTCTTTTTATTCAGTAATCATCCCTTTATAGTTCATACCATATAGTTTAGCAAAACGACTCATTGTATATTCACCAGCAGCTAATTGTTCCTTTGTAGGTGCATATCCTTGGAAAACAAAATACATATCTTTTCCTTGTAATAAACTTTCATCTACATAACCATAAAAACGATCTAAAACATTACGAATAGCTCCTGACATACTATGCCAATAAAGTGGTGAACCAATAACAATTGTATCTGCTTGTTTCATTTGTTCAATAACTTCATCTAATTGATCATCTTCAAAGTTTTGACCATAACTGTAGATTTTATAATCAACTAGATTTAATGTTTTAAATTCTTGATCTTTTAAGAATTTTTTAGTAAGTCTTACAGTATTTCCATTTTTATTAGGACTTCCATTAATAAATAAAATACTCATTTTTATATCTCCCTATAACTTATATATAATTGTGTTTCATTTCTAATAATTTTATAGTGTTTAATAATATTAATTAATAAATTAATTTGATATTCTTCGATATCACCTATCAAATAAAGTTGTTCATTTGATAATAAGGGTTCAAAAGAATAATCATTAAGTTGTAATAGATTTATGATTTCATCTTTTTGTTTGCTTAGACAAACAATAATTGCTTTTTGCATTTTTTCACCAACTTTATTTATAAAATATATCTAATTTTTCAATTGCTTCTTTTACAACACTTTCTTTGTAATACGTTTGTATATGGGTTGCATCTTTAAGATAATAAAGTTCTTTTTCTTTTGTCGTAATCGCTAGTTCAAAAGCTTGTTCACTCATATAATTTGTATCAGCATGATCTCCAACCATCATTAATAATGGTTGATCAAGAAGATACATAAATTGAACTGGATCATAAACCATCAAATCCATCAAGTTTCTTTGTAAAAAACATGAATGACTATTAGGATGAAAATGTGTTTCTACATAATATTCATAACCTTCTCGATACATTTCAATTGGTAATTGATGCCCTACTTCTGGTTTCATCTCTGTCATATTCGCATTATAAATCAAAGTACCTTCATTTAATTCTTTTTCTCGAATAGAAGCAACCTCATGAAGTCTTTTTAACACGGTATCAACTTGGCTGTTTTGAAAGCCTTCACGTCTAACCGCTCCCGTATTAAACATAGAGACAGTAGCTATTTTCTTTAAACGTTTATCCATTTGTCCACATGAAAGCAGATAGCCTCCACCACCGCAAATACCTAAACCATAGATACGTTGTGAATCAACGCCAGGAAATGAGAAGATAGCATCAATCATCCCTCTAATATCTTCTATGCGATAATAAGGAATATCTTGTTGTCTTGGCATTCCTTCACTTTCACCAAAAAACATGCAATCAGAGACAATTGTAATATATCCTTTTTCAGCAAGTCTTTGTCCATAAAGTCCAGCTGCTTGCTCTTTAACTGCTCCATTAGGAACAGCGATAACAATAGCAGGATATCGTTTATCTTTACTATAGTTTTTTGGTGTATAGATATTAGAAGCAATTTTTATGCCATTTAATTGATAAGTAATTGGATGTATTTGAACTTCATTTTCTTTATTTTCAGTTATAGCATTTTCATAAACCAATCCAAAAGGATTAGAAGAAAAGGGAAAAGCTTCCCTTTTATCTAATTGAATCATTAATGACCTCCAAATACTTTAAATTCCATTGTATTTAATTTATCATCAATTGTTTTAACTTCTTCTTGACTTAATTCAACATTACCTGCTTTAAAGTTAGATTGAAGTCTATCAAGTTTTCTTGATCCTGGAATTGGAATAATGAAATCATATTTATTAATCATCCAAGCAAGTGACATTTGTGCATTTGTAGCATGATGTTTTTCACCAATTTGAGAGACAACTTCTAATAATTCATTTGTCTTTTTAATTCCTTCTTCACTGTATTGAGGCATATCAGGTCTAAAGTCTTGTTCACCACTACCGAAAGCTTTTTTAGATTGATAAGCTCCTGTAAGTGCCCCATTAGCAAGAGGAGAGAAAGCAACATAGGTGATTCCTAATTCTTTACATACAGGCATTAAATTTTCATGCCATCTAGCCATCATTGAATATCTGTTTTCAATAACAGTTACAGGACATACAGCATGAGCACGTCTTAAGTATTCTTCATTTGTTTCAGAAATACCCCATGCTTTAATTTTTCCTTCTTCAATTAATTCTTTCATCACACCAGCAACAACTTCTGGTTCTACTTTAGGATCAATACGATGTTGATAATAAACGTCAACATAATCTGTTTGTAATTTCTTTAATGATCCTTCTAAGGATTTTCTAATTGTTTCTGGTGAACTATCAAATTCAAGGTGATCACCCATATGTTTAACACCAAATTTAGTACATAAGATAATATCTTTTCTAAATGGTTTAACAGCTTCACCAACAACTTCTTCGTTATAAGCTGTACTTCCATCAGGATTAACTCCTGTAT
This sequence comes from Faecalibacillus sp. MSK20_93, assembly GCF_020589945.1. NCBI lineage: Bacteria > Bacillati > Bacillota > Erysipelotrichia > Erysipelotrichales > Coprobacillaceae > Faecalibacillus > Faecalibacillus sp. MSK20_93. The sequence goes on from NZ_JAJDKA010000048.1 coordinate 15,881, forward strand.
AACATTCAGCTGTATCATAGAAATCATATCCCATGTCATGTGCTTTTCTTAAAATTTCTACTGCTTCTTCTTTAGGCGTTGGAAGTCCACTGGCATGAGTTAATCCCATACATCCTAGTCCAATCGCATTAACATACATATCTGTTTTTCCAAGTCTTACTCTTTTCATCTTTCTACTTTCCTTCCTCATAATCACATGAAGCTGATACTTCAGCCCATTTATCTAATTCTGCAATTTTTGCTTCTAAAGTTGATTTAACTGCTGTTACGGCTGCTTTACCTAAAGTTAAAATTTCTGGTAAATCATCATTATGCACAATATCTACAATGACTTTACCAGCTTTATCTGGATCACCTGCTTGTTGATGTTTGTTTTCAAAGTTACCTGGTCTTGATTTACCTACGACTGCTTCATAATCACCAATTTGAGCTTTTGTTCCTTGTAAAGATTCACCATCATAGAATCTTGTTCTAAAAGCTCCTGGTTGAACAACCATTGCTTTAATTCCTAATGGAGCAAGTTCTTTCATTAAACCATTTGTAAGTAATTCTAAGGCTGCTTTACTTGAAGCATAATATCCTGAACCTACAGCAGATCTTGCGGCTGCAATCGAAGTCACATTTAAAATATAGCCTGATTTTTGTTCTCTCATTTTAGGAAGAACGGCTTTAATTAACTCAATTGGTCCAAATAAATTAGTTTGATATAAAGTTCGAACTGCTTCGATTTCTCCTTCTTCTACAGCACTACGATAACCATATCCTGCATTATTAACAAGAACATCAATTGTTCCAAATTTATCGTATGCTTCTTTTACAGCGTTTTTAATACTATCTTGACTACATACATCTAAAGAAACAGCTAAAGCCGTTTCTGGATAAGCTTCTACAATATCCATCACTTTATCTTTATTTCTTGCTGTAACAATTGCTTGATCCCCACTTTCTAAAACAGCTTTCGCAATTCCTTTTCCAATACCACTTGAACATCCTGTAATTAACCATGTTTTCATTTTTTAGTTTCTCCTTTTTACATACATATTTTATTTTTTTATTACTTAAAAGTACAATACCAATAAAGAAATATGCTATAATTTAAACGCATAGTAGGAGGTCATTATATGATAGAACTTAATCAACTTGAACAACTTATTTATATTGCTGAAAATAAAACAATTTCTAAAGCTGCCAAAGAATTATTAATTTCACAACCAGCCCTTTCACGCTCTATGCAAAGATTAGAAAGTGATTTAGGAGTAGAACTCTTTGATCATTATAAAAATAAAATTGTTCTTAATAAAAATGGTGAATTAGCTGTTAAGCATGCTCAAAAAATCATTAAAAGTATTCAAACAATGATAAATGATGTACAAGATTATGATCAATCATTTCATCGTATTTCTATTGCAACTTGTTCTCCTGCACCTATGTGGGATATTGAACCTTTAATTAAAGAACTTTATCCTCAAATAACAATTCAAACAGCTGTCATTAATCAAAAAGATTTAATTACAAAATTAAAAGAAAAAGAGTATCAACTAATTATTACACCTGAACAAGTTGATGACTCTCAATATGTTTGTATTCCTTATGTAGAAGAAGACTTATTATTATCATTGCCTTTAAATCATCCTCTTACAAAGAAAAAAACTATTAAGTTTCATGATTTAGATGGACAAACCATGTTACTTTATTCAAATATTGGTTTTTGGCATGATTTACATATGCAAAAAACACCAAAAACAAAATATTTATTACAAGAAGAACGTTTTACTTTTAATGAAATCGTGAAAGCTTCTACTCTTCCTTCTTATACTTCTAATCTTTCTATTAAAAGAGAAGGAAAGATGTCTGATCGTATTATTTTGCCAATTGATGAAGAAGAAGCCCATGTCACTTATTATGTTGTGATGCTTAAAGAAAATAAGAAAAAATATAAAGAACTTATTGATAAAATAGATCAATATTATGATTATTAAAAAAGAGCAGTGTATTTTTATTTCTTACACTGTTCTTTGCTTTCTATAATAACATCTAACAAATCATTTATATGATTAATGTGTTCATTTGTAATTACTTTTGTTTCAATAGGTTTCAATAATTTACTTATATTTTTAAAATTATATCTAATTTGCGGCATAAGTAAAACTAAGTCATAATTACCTATTACTTTACTACAATCTTCTGTATGAAATGCTTCAACTTCTATATTCAACTGCTTTTTTTCAATTTCTTCTTGCAAAACATGGCAGATATTTTTTGCTGAAATTGAAAACGAACAAATTATCGCAACTCTATACATCTTTTTCTAAAATATATAATGCATCTCTATTAAAATATGTCATTTTAATAATGCTTGTCTTTCCATTAATTGTTTGAAGTGGTGAAACATATCTTCTTGTTAAATCAATTGCAATTGATTTATAGTTTGATAAATCTAAATTTAATTCAATGTCAATATTGTGTGGAACATATAACACAATTTTATCATCTTTTCTAGCAATTCTAATTTCTGGATTTTCTTTTACAAGTAGTTCTTGTATAGCTTTTAACCCATATAAATCATAAGTTTCAAATATATATTTTATATAACCATAATCCCAAGCACCTTCAAAACATAAAGCTTGTTGCCAACATTTAGGAGTCGCAAATCCTTCTCCCAACGAAGCTTCAAATCCTTTATTTGTAGTATGCCAACTATAGATTCCTGCCGCTCCATAAGTAATTCCAGCACTGGCTCCAGAAAGTAAAGACATCCATGCAGCTCTAATGATATCTTCTTTACTCCATCTTCCATACATTTGTCTGGAATATCCCATATCTTCATAACATGGTTCACTATTTATTACTGGTTTACCTTTATATTTATCTGCCATTTCTTCTGCAAGTAAGTAAGGCATTCCTAAGTTTTGAGCATTATGACCACTTTGATAAAAACATAAATCCAAATATGAATAAAGATTATCTGGTATATATGTATATCTTCCTTTTATGTGTGTTGTATATAAACAATTAGGTGCTAATTCTTTTATTTGTTTAGCACATTTAACATAATATTCAATACATTGTTCCGTATTAAAATCAGTATCTCCACTAATAATATAAAGTGGTTCATACTTTGTAAATGTTTCATGAATAATATTTATATAATTGTCAATACAATCTATTGGCATAATACCTTTTGAATAAAATTGACTTGCCCATGTATCAGGAACAAAATTACACCACATTATAACAAGCGCTAATTCAAAGCCTTTTTCTTTAGCACGTGCGCACATTTTATCTGCATGCTCAAAATAAGATAAATTTAATTTTTTATAATTATATTTTCCATCAATAACTTCAAAAGGTTCATAACATAAATCTGTGGCGGATGCATCCCATTGAGGGAGGATGTTGATTTGTAATGTGTTAAAACCTTGTGATTTACGATAATCTAAATAATAATCCCAATCATTATCTTTAATATTTGTAAATGCAGACCAGCATGTATCTGCTAGGTAGAAAAATGGTTTCCCATTTTTCATTAGAATATTGTTTTCTATTGTAAGTGACATAATTTTCCTCCTATTTATTTTCTGTTACAAATACTATTCTGCGGTAGCTTCTAAACTTTGTTCTTGTTCATATCTTTGTTTATCAGAAACTTTAAAGAATGGATACCAAATTAAACATCCAATGAAAATACATACAACTTGTAAAATTGCAGCTTGCCAACCCCCAGCAAGTAATGGTTTTAAGATAATTGGCATACACCATGGTACTTGTACACCTGTAAATCTTGGCACTAAACCTATGTACATACTGAAATAAGCAACTAATGTTTGTACAATTGGTGTTAGAATAAATGGTATTGCCATTAATGGGTTCATAATTAAAGGATAACCAAATACAACTGGTTCATTAATTGTGAATAACCCAGGAATAATACCTAATTTCCCCATTGTCTTATTTTGTTTTGATTTAGCAAATAATAAGATAACGATACATAATGATAAAGTACCTCCTGCACCACCAATTCCACTAAAAGTATCATAGAATGTATTACATAAAATATTTGGTAAAGCTTTACCAGCAGCATATGCTTCTAAGTTAGCTGTTGCCATAGGTAAATATACAGCAGTAATTACACCACTAATAACATTTGATCCATGAATTCCAAAGAACCATAAAAACATTTGTACTAAAATTAAAACCACTAAAGACCATACACTTCCACCTAAAGAATTTAAAGGTGTCACAATAACTGTATAAACTAACTGTGTAAATGAACCATAAGGAGTAAATGAGAATATTGTAGCCACAGCAATAAAAAATAATCCTACTAAGATTGCTGGAATTAATGCTGTAAATGTATTAGCAATCATTGGTGGTACACCATTTGGCATTTTAATTTTTAATTTATCAACATTCATAAATGCACAATAGATTCTTGTAGCTATCAATGCAGCAATCATTGCACCGAATAAACCTTTAGCACCCATAAATTCCATCATCAATCCACTATCTTTTGTTAGTGGTGTAGTAATAAAAAATGCAAAAACTGAAATTAATCCTGCTGGAATTTGATCACATTTAAAACTTCCAGCTAAACGATATCCAATTAAGAATGCTGCATAAATTGATAAACAGCTTGTTGTTACTGTTGATGCAGCTAAGAAATAAGTTTTAACTCCTATTTTTTCAATAAATTGTAAATAAGGATCAAATGGGAATACCCCTAAAAGACATCCAATTGAACCAATAATCAAGATAGGTAATGTCCCCATCAAACCTTTAGAAATAGCATCTAGATAAACATTTGATGCAACCTTAGATGATAGTTCCAAAGCTTTATTAACATATTTGTTATCCATTTTATTTTTCCTTCCATCTCATACATATTCTAGTAGTGTTGCAACTCTCTACAACCAAAAGTATAATGAAAGTGGTTTCATCGGTCAATACTCAAACTAAATTTTTATTTAAGTTCTAACTAAATATTTTACTTATTTATTTAGTGCTATCGCGTTCTATTATTTCAGTACTTACCATTATTTTTAATGTATTTTCATTTTCAGAAAATTTCTCTATCAATCTTTTTACTGCAACTTCCCCTAGATATCTTTTATTTACTCTGACAGTTGTTAATGATGGTGTTGAATAACTTGCAAATGAGATATCATCAAATCCTGTTATTGGGACATTGACATTAAGCTCTTGCATAGCTCTTATAGCCCCCAATGCAATATAGTCATTAACCGCAGCGAAGGCATCTGGCATCTCATCTTCTCCATTTATAAGTTCTACTAAGTAATCCTTAAAATCTCTATAACTATCATCTATCGTCGGTTGAACAAAGGCTTCTAATTCTGGAACTACATTTAATCCATTATCCATCATAGCTTGTAAATAACCCATTTTTCTTTCTTTAAAGTTGTTTATTTGATTAATAGAATTAATCAATCCAATTCTTTTATACCCTTTTTTAACTAAATAATTTGTTATTTCATACATCCCATCTCTATTATTAATAGATAAAAAATCACATTTTTGATTTGTATAAGCATTATCGATAATAATATATGGTATTCTAAAATTTTCAAATCTTTCAACATCTTCTAACTGCATTTCTGTTCCTAAAAGAATTAATCCATCACTTTTTGAAACATCATCAAGTTGTTGTATTTCTCCTATCTGATCACTATCTATATATATAATATTTAATCTATAATCTTGTTTCGTTGCCTCATTTTCTAAACCTCTAATCAATTCAGAAAAAAAAGGTGTGTCTCCAACAACTCGCTCTTTTTTACTATAAATAACAAGTGTCAAAATACCTGTCCTTTTTCCAGTTTTAAAATATCCTAATTTTTCTGCCACTTCTATAATATGATCTCTTTTTTCTTTACTAATAGATCCTTTTCTATTATTAAGTGCATTGCTTACTGTTCCAGGAGAAACTCCTGCTTCTTTTGCAATTGCAGCTACTGTTACTTTTTTCAATATAATCACCTCTTCTTTGATTATATCATAATAAACAAATAACTAAACATTTATTATCTTTATTTACCTTTAAAATAAAAAAAGATATGATATTTTTAAGATTTCACTTTTTAAAAATTATATATCCATTATTTCCTAATCTAAATCATTTCCATGAGATTCGATTACTTTTTTATACCAATAGAATGAGTCTTTTCTTCTTCTTGATAAATCTCCTGTCCCATCATCGTATTTATCAACATGAACAAAACCATAACGTTTTGCTGTTTCTCCTGTAGAAGCTGAAACTAAATCAACACATCCCCACATAGTACATCCCATTAAGTCAACACCATCTTCATTCACAGCTGCATCCATAGCTTTAATATGATCTCTTAAATAATTGATTCTATAAGTATCATGAATTGATCCGTCTTCTTCAATTGTATCAAATGCTCCTAAACCGTTTTCTACAACAAATAATGACATTTGATAACGATCATATAATCTATCTAAAGCATTTCTAAGTCCTGTTGGATCAATTTTCCATCCCCAGTCAGATGCACTTAAATACCAAGCGATAAGTTTCCACCACCTGCTCCTTCATAATCTTCTGGATTAGAAGCTGCAACTTGTGACATATAATAAGAGAATGATAAGAAATCAACCGTACCTTCTTTAATAATTTCTAAATCTCCATCTTCAATTGGAAGCGTAATTCTGGATTATCAACGCTTTTTACGATAAAAAAGTGCTGTGATCACAAGGCTTTTTGCAAGTAAAAATGAAAAGAATATATATAGGTAGCCTACGAAACTGGATGCTGGTTACAGAAGCAAGTCGACAGGCAGTGTATTAAAATTAGGTGGATGTAATTGAAGAAAAAATATGATATCCTGTGAGTAACAAATCGGAATTTATAAAGGAGAATATTGATGAAACTATTTTTATGTTCGCATTTTTCAAGTGTAGGAAGTCTGATAAAGGAAGAAATTGAAAATAAGAAAGTCGCATTTATTCCAACAG
>NZ_JAJDKA010000049.1:0-22269 GCF_020589945.1 Faecalibacillus sp. MSK20_93
TATTGTAACTCAAAGAAAATGGAGATGTACCAATCCTCAATGTAATCTTTACTTCTTCTTCGACAGTAGTATGTTTTACTTCTGCTGCTTCATCAGTTTTCCCATAAACCGCTTCATATGCTTCTTTAGCGTTATGTTGTAATGCATGACGCATTTGATGTAATTCTTCTAATTTCTTTTCTTGTTCTTTGATTTCATCATCAACTGATTGATACATTTCTTCAATTGTTAATTGTTTTTTAGTGTCATCATCATGTTGGATGTCTTGACTGTCCTTAAAATATTTTTTTAAAGATTCTTTTGCTTGTTCATTAATTTCATTGATACTCATATTTTATTCCCTCTTTCTTAATACAAGTATATTATAGAATGAATGATAAAAAAGATAAAGCATTTAGATATCACTTTAAATCCCATTAACAAATTCCTAAAAATGTAAGAGCTTTAAATGTTAATATCATTAACATTGACATATTAGTTAGCTTATGCTAATTTACAATATGAGGGATTAAAATGACAACAGAAAAAATAAAAAGCTTATTATTAATGAATGAAAACAAAAAAATAACAGTCACATTACTAGCTAAAAAAATGAATGTTTCAAAAGCAACAATATCAAGAATGATCAATACTTTTTATGAACAAGGATTAACTTTAGATAAAGGTAAATGTCAGCTTTCAAAAAAAGGACAAGAATATATTGAAAAAATTCAAGAAAAAATAAAGAATCTAACCTATTGGCTACAAGAAACAAGTCACCTAAATGAAGAAGAGGCTCGTCAAGAAGCTATCAAACTCTATACGACACTTAATGATGAAACCATTGAACGCATTTGTAGTCGTATTCATTTTAATAAAGTTTTTGATCAACTAGGAGACCTTGTAGAATTTTCAGGACATTATTTAGAACATCATTTAGAACCAGGTAAATATAATTTTTCTTTTACATTATTTCATTATAAAGATGCAAATGTTCATTCAATGGCTAATCGAGGTTTTGAGCATCCTGCCTATCTTTTAATTGAGCACCATCAAGGATTTCTTGTATTTCAACCAATTGAAATGAAAAAAGAATTATTAAAAGAAAGAATTACGATTTCTTCTAAATTAAAATCGATGAAATATCTTATTCAGAATAAGGAATGTGATTGTTTTGAAAAAAATGATTGTTTCTATATACCTATTACAGATTTAAATTTCTTTTATACAAAAGAAGAAAGATTGATGCAAACATCTCTTACGGTTAAATTAAAGGTTAATTTATTAAAAGGACATATGCCAGAAAATCTTGCCCTTTTAAAAATACTGTTTCATTGATGAAACACGAAAAAGTATTATAAAACATGAAAAAAGCAGCATTTTGTTTCATGGGTGAAACAAATCAAATGCTTGTTTTTTTATTTTAAACAGATATGATGATAATAGTTAGGTATAACTAACTACAGGAGGAAACATGAAAATATTATTTATTATATTTGGAATTATATCATTTATTTTAGGAGCGATTGGTGTGGTTTTACCAATATTGCCAACGACCCCATTTTTACTTTTAAGTGCTTTTTTATTTTCAAAAAGTTCAGATAGATTTCATGAATATTTAATTCAAACAAAACTTTATCAAAAATATATCAATGAAATGGTCATTGAAAGAAAGACAACCAAAAAGAAAAGGAATCAGTCATTATTTACAGTAACACTTATTTTTTTGATTGCTGTAATGATTACACCTGTATGGATTGGAAAGATATGTTTATTGATGGTAATGAGTATTCATCATTTTATTATGTTAAAGAAAGTAGAGATTATTAATGAATAAGATAGATCAAAAAAGAGAAAATGAAAAAAGAATATTAAAGGTAATGATTGATATTTATCAAAGAAAACATCCTCAAGAAAGTAAGATGTGTGAAGATCTTTATAAGTACGCTTGTTTGCGTATTGATAAATGTCCTTTTATGGAAACTAAAACTTTTTGTAGTGGATGTAAAGTTCATTGTTATCAAAAAGAATATCGAAGCCAAGTAAAAAAAGTGATGCGCTTTTCTGGAAAATATATGCTTTTTTACCATCCACTTCTAACAATCAAACATGGATGGCTTTCACTTAAAGAAAGGAGAAGAAAAAATGTTTAATAAAAGATTATTAAAAACTTTTAAAGCGGAAATGAAAAATGTTTATGGTTTAGTTTTGATTCAATGGTTGGTTTTAGTTTGTCATATTTTACTGACATTTTTACATAGTTATGTTTTATCTTGTCTTTATCTAAAACAATCTTTTTCACTTGTTTTTTATTTATTAAGTGTGATTTGTTTATTTGCTTTAAAATGTTTTTTACAAACAACACAAAATAAACAAGCATTATCTTTAACTGAAACGATTAAAACAAAGTTAAGAAAAAGTGTTTTTGATAAGATATATCATCAAAAACAAACAACAGTTTTTAAAGAATCGACGCTTACTCAACTTACAAGTGAAGGTATTGATCAATTAGAAATTTATTTTTCTAAATATATACCACAATTCTTTTATGCCATGTTGGCACCACTTACTTTATTTATCGTTGTTGGTTTTATGTCTTTAAAAGTAGCGCTTATCTTGCTTTTATGTGTACCACTTATTCCTGTTTCTATTGTTGTTGTACAAAAAATAGCTAAAAGGTTATTAGCAAAATACTGGAATAGTTATACAGGATTAGCGGATTCTTTTTTAGAAAATTTACAAGGACTTACAACTTTAAAATATTATCAAAGTGATTTATATTATCAAGATAAAATGGATAGGGAAGCAGAAGATTTTAGAAAGAAAACCATGCGTGTTTTAATTATGCAACTGAATTCGATTAGTGTGATGGATCTGGTAGCTTATGGTGGTTTTGGTCTAGGAGTTGTTTTGGGTTTACAAGAATATTTAGATCAACATATTACTTTTATGATGTTTGTTTTTATTGTAATGATTTCTATTGAATTCTTTTTACCTTTAAGAATGTTAGGAAGTTATTTTCATATTGGACAAAATGGAAACGCGGCAGCAGATAAAATTTTTAAACTATTGGATAGCTTGGATGATATTCAAGAAAGTTATCAAGAATCGATTTCAACTTTATCTTTTGAACATGTAACTTTTGGCTATGATGAAAAAATTATTTTAAAAGATGTTTCATTTTCTTTATCCAAAGGAACATTTTTAACGATTGTAGGAGAATCGGGTTCAGGGAAAAGTACGATTGCTTCACTGCTAATGAATTTATATCCAATTCAAAAAGGTAAAATTCTTTATAATCAAGAAACAATATCAGAAACAATGACACTTTATCAAAAAATAACGTTGATCAAAGACGAAACATATATTTTAAAAGGGACAGTCTTTGATCATCTTGCAATGTCAGGATATATTGATGAAGAAAAAATGATGGCTGTTTTAAAAGAAGTAAAACTATTTGAGGTCTTTGAAAATCAAGGAGGATTAAAGTTTCAACTCAATGAAGGAGCTAAAAATCTATCAGGTGGACAAAGACAAAGATTAGCTCTTGCAAGAGCGTTATTGCGTGAAAGTGATGTTTATATTTTTGATGAAGCAACGAATAATGTTGATCGTGAAAGTGAAGAGATTATTTTAAAAATTATGAAACGTTTAGCTAAAGATAAAATTGTTATTTTTATTACACATCGCATGGCCCATTGTAAAGAAAGTCATCTTACTTTTGTAATGAAAGAGGGAAGATTGATTCAACAAGGAAGTTATGAGGAATTATTCAATCAAGCTAATTTATTTAGAGAGCTTGTGGAAAATCAAAAGAATTTAGAAAGGATTATTGAAAATGAAAGATAAGACAAAATTAATTATTTCTTTATTAAAATTAGTACGTCCTTTTTTAATGATTATGTTATTGGCAATTATTTTAGGTGTGTTAGGGCATTTAACAGCAACCTTTATTACCGTTTTTATCATTCTCGCTTTTTGTAAAGTAATTTCCTTTTCACTTGCTGTTAAATTAATTATTCTTTGTGCATTTTCAAGAGGAATCTTACGATACATAGAACAAGCATGTAATCATTATATTGCCTTTAAAGTATTGGCCCATATTCGTCATTTAGTCTTTGAAAAATTAAGAGAACTGGCACCAGCTAAATTAGAAAATGAAGATAAAGGAAATATTATTGCAATGTTGACAAGTGATGTTGAACTCTTAGAAGTTTTCTTCGCTCATACTATTTCGCCGGTGATGATTGCCTTTATTTATAGTATAATTATGATTTGTTTTATAGATTCTTATCATTTTGTTTTTGGGATACTTGCTTTTGTTTGTTATGGTATCATGGGTATATTGATTCCATATATCACTTATAAAGTGAGTCAAAAAGAGGGAAGTAATTATCGTTTTTTACTTGCTAATTATAATACTTTTGTTTTGGAAACAGTCTTAGGAAAAAGAGAAATTATTCAATTTAGTCAACAAGAAACACGCTTTGAACAGATGATGGATTATCAAAATAATTTAACCCAAACACATCAAAAATTAATCAAACATCAAAGTTTTCAACAAATACTTTCTGATGGGCTGATTATTTTATCGATTGTTATTGCTATTTTATTGATCAAGAATCATGTTTCTAAAGAATTGTTGATTCCAATGATGGCTCTATCATCTTCTTTTGGACCAACGATTGCCCTAGCAAATCTCGCAAACAATTTGAATCAAGTATTCCCTTGTGCAAGACGTATTTTAAATCTATTAGATGAAGAACCATTACTTAAAGAAATTACAAATAAAAATACTACTTTAAATTTACCAATCGAAGTAAAAAATCTATCATTTCATTATCCAAATACATCTACTGAAATTTTACATCAAATCAATTATACCTTTGAATTTGGTAAAACCTATGGTCTTCTTGGTAAAAGTGGCTGTGGTAAATCAACTTTATTGAAATTATTGATGCGTATTTATCAAGGTGAAGGTGAGATTATATTTGATCATGAATCCATTGAAAATATCAATAGCCACACTTTAAAAGAAAATATCAGCTATGTTGATCAAGAAACATTTTTATTTAAAGATACGTTATATCATAATATTACTTTATTAAATCCTGCTTATAGTCAAGAAGATGTAATAGAAGCTTGTAAACAAGCACAAATTCATGATTTTATTATGTCTTTACCACAAGGATATCAAACGATTTATGATGAAAATATTTCGGGTGGTCAAAAACAAAGAATTGGTCTAGCACGTGCCTTCTTAAGAAAAACACTGATTCTTTTATTAGATGAACCAACAAGTCGTATTGATAGTTTAAATGAAGCCGCATTATTAGAAAGTTTAAAACGAATAAAAGATGAAAAATTGATTATTATTGTTAGTCATCGAAAGTCATCTCTTGCTTTATGTGATGAAATTATTGAAATAGAGCAAGGAATGATAAAAAAATAGAAACGAAATAAAAAATTATTTATTTTTTTAGAAAATATCGTATAATGTAAAAAAGAATGGAGGATTTTAAGATGAAAGAATTTTTTAAAAGTAAAGAATTATGGACATTTGTAGGAGGAGCAGTTACTGCTGTTGTCACTTCAAAGTTCGCTAAAAGCAATAAAGCAAGAGAATTAGCTGTTAAAGGATTAGCTAGTGGAATGCAAGTGAAAGATAACGTAGAAGCAACTGTTACTTCTATTAAAGAAGATGCTCAAGATGTCTATGCTGAAGCAGTAGAAAAAAGTAAGGCACAATAACGATGAGTAATTTTAAAATAGTTCATGAAATCGATGGAAGATTACGTGTTCGTTTTGGACAATATGCTTTTACAAATGAACAAGCAACTATTTTAAAAAGCGATTTTTTAAAACTTGAATATGTAAGATATGTAGAAGCACATTATAAAAATGGAAGTCTTCTATTGGTTTTCGATGAAAATTATAAAAATGAAGTATTTGGTTATTTAAAAAGTTATGATTTAAGTACTTTACAAAATAGAGAAATTCCTAAAAATTGTTCTCAAAATTTACAAGTACTTGATCAAAGCTTTAAACATGAATTAATTAAAATTTTTGCTAAGAGATATGCTGTTAAGCTCTTTTTACCAAATGTTGTTGGTAAAGGAATTGCTATCTATAAAGCACTTGCTTATTTTAAAGCGGGGATTGCTTCACTTGGAAATAAACGTATTGATGTTCCAGTTTTAGATGCAACAAGTATTGGGATATCTTTATTACGCAAAGAATTTAATACAGCAAGCAATATTATGTTGATGCTTAAAATTTCTGAATTATTAGAAGATTACACACGTCAAAAAGTCACTTTACAATTAGGTGATAGCTTGATGAATAAATTTGATAAAGTTTGGATTTATAAAGATGGACAAGAACAAGAAATTGCGATGTCTGATTTAAAACAAGGACAAACTGTTATTGTTCAAACAGGAAGCATGGTTCCTATTGATGGGGAAATCATTGATGGTGAAGCCATGGTTAATGAATCAAGCTTTACAGGTGAACCATTAAGCAAACGTGTGACATTAAATGATACGGTTTATGCAGGAACGTTAATTGAAGAAGGAAAGATTTTTGTTAAAGTTAGAAACTTACAAGATGAAAGTCGTATTGCTAAAATTATTGATATGATTGATACCAATGAATCATTAAAAGCATCTATTCAATCAAAAGCAGAACATATGGCTGATGCCATTGTTCCCTATAGTTTCTTAGGATTCTTTGGTGTTTGGGCATTTACAAGAAATCTCACAAGAGCTACTGCTCTTTTATTGGTGGATTATTCTTGTGCGATTCGTTTATCAACATCAATTTCAGTGATTTCAGCAATGCAAGAAGCCTCAATGCATAATGTTTTAGTTAAAGGTGGAAAACATTTAGAAAGCATGAAGGATGCAAATGTGATTGTTTTTGATAAAACAGGAACTTTAACGCATGCCAAACCTGTTGTACTAGATGTCGTTCCTTTACAAGATTATACAAGAGAAGAAGTTTTAAAAATTGCGGCTTGTCTAGAAGAACATTTCCCACATAGTGTGGCTAATGCCATCGTTCATCAAGCAGAAGTTGAAAACTTAAAACATCATGAAGAACATGCGGAAGTAAAATATGTGATTGCTCATGGTATTTCGACAAGCTTAAATGGTGAAGATGTTATTATTGGAAGCAGTCATTTTGTCTTTGAAGATGAAGGTGTAGAAATGACACAAGAAATTAAAGATTTGATTTCTTCACTTGAAAGTAAAGGTTCAAGTTCCCTTATTTATCTAGCTATTGCTAAAAAGCTTGCAGGTATTATTAGTATTTATGATCCTTTAAAACCAGAAGCTAAAGAAGTTGTTCAAGAACTTCGTGATATTGGTTTTGATAAAGTCATTATGCTTACAGGGGATAGTCCTAACTGTGCAAAAGCAATTGCGAAACAATTAAATTTAGATGATTTTAGAGCAGGAGTTTTACCAGAAGATAAAGCAAGTTATATTGAAAGTTTAAAGAAAGAAGGAAATACCGTTGTGATGGTAGGAGATGGTATTAATGATACACCAGCCTTATCCATGGCAGATGTTTCGATTTCACTTCAAGATAGCTCGGATATTGCGCGTGAACTTGCAGATATTACACTTGTATCAAATTCATTAAATGATATCGTTGCTTTAAGAATGATTTCAGAAGGCTTATTTAAACGTATTCATAGTCAATATCGTTTGATTGTTGGTTTAAATACATCCTTCATTGTTTTAGGAGCATTAGGTTTACTTACACCACAAATGCTCGCCATGCTTCATAATGGAAGTACATTCTTAATTGCTTCAGGTTCAACACGTTCATTATTACATTAGAAACAGATATTTTCTGTTTCTTTTTCTTTTTATGAAAGTATGTTGAAGTTGTAAAAGCGCTTTATTATACTAATAGAAAAGGAGATAGATTATGGCAATTAAAGTAATAATTATGGATATTGATGGGACTTTAGTCAATGATGAAAAAGTCATTACACCACTTACTAAAGAAACCCTTTTAAAAGCACAAGATAAAGGGGTACGTTTGGTTTTAGCTTCAGGAAGACCAACAAGTGGATTATTAAAACTTGCTGAAGAATTAGATATGGAAAATCATCATGGTTTATTTGTATGTTTCAATGGTTCAAAAGTAGTTGATTGTCAAAGTCATGAAACACTTTATAATCATGCGATTTCAGTAGAAGATAGTAAAGCTGTCTTAGAACATTTAAAGAATTTTAAAGCAAGACCAATGTTTGATAAAGATGAATATATGTATGTTAATGATGTTTTTGATAATACAATTATTTATAAAGGAAAACCATTTAATGTGATGCAATATGAATCAAGAGGAAATAACTACATCTTATGTGAAAAAAGAGATTTAGCAGCCTTTGTTGATTTTGAAATCAATAAAATTCTTACATTTGGTGATCCAGACTATTTACAAGCACATTATAAGAAAATGATGGAACCATTTAAAGATCGTTTAAACTGTATGTTTACATCTGATTTCTATTTTGAATATACTGCAAAAGGTGTTGATAAAGCCAAAGCTTTAGATAGTGTTTTAATTCCTATGGGTTATAAAAAAGAAGAAATGATGGCTTTTGGAGATGCTCAAAATGATAAATCAATGGTTGAATATGTTGGCTTAGGTGTGGCTATGGGAAATGCTTCAGATGAATTAAAAGCAGTAGCTAATGAAATTACAGATACAAATAATAATGATGGTATTGCCAAAGCCATTATGAAACATATTGAGTTATAAAAACGGAGAAATCCGTTTTTTTCTTTGAGATACTTGAAAAAAAGGAAAGGGATAGTATTCTATAGTTAGTTAGATAGGCTAACTATAGGAGGGGGATATTATGTTTTTATCAATCAAGGATCTTAAAAAAAGCTTTGGTGAAGATGAATATAAGACAGAAGTTTTAAAAGGTATTGATTTTGAAATAGAAAAAGGTGAAATTTGTGTTTTACTTGGGCCTTCAGGTTCTGGTAAATCAACACTGCTAAATATTATTGGAGGAATTGATCAACCAGATAGTGGCACAATTATGATTCAAGGGAAAACAATTTCAACATTAAAAGAAAAAGATCTAACAAATTATCGTCGAAATCATTTGGGATATGTTTTTCAAATGTATAATTTGATTTCACATTTAAATGTTGAACAAAATATTGATGTAGGAAAATATTTAAGTAAAAATCCATTAGATAAAGAAGAACTTTTACAAACACTTGGTTTAAAAGAACATCGTTATAAACAACCAAACCAATTATCTGGTGGTCAACAACAAAGAACTTCAATAGGACGTGCAATCATTAAAAATCCAGATTTATTGCTTTGTGATGAACCAACAGGGGCTTTAGATTATCATACATCAAAAGATATTTTACAATTGATTGAAGATGTTAATAAAAAATATGGTAATACAACTATTATTGTAACGCATAATGATGCAATTAAAGATATGGCTGATCGTGTGATTTATTTACATGATGGGCGTATTCGTGAAAATATTAAAAATACACATATAATTCCAGCAAAGGATTTGAATTGGTAAAATGAAGAATCCATTATTTAAAAGATTACCATATATTTTAAAAGATGAAATTGCGAAATATTTAATTATATTTTTATTTATGGCAGGGTCTATTGGTCTTGTTTCAGGGTTTTTAGTTGCTGATGGCTCAATGATCAAGGCTTATAATGACAGTTTCGATAAATACAATATTGAAGATGGACATTTTCGTTTAAATGATTCTCTATCAAAAGAAAATAAAAAGGCTTTAGAAAAAGAAGGTGTCACAATTTATGATCTTAATTACATTGAAGAAGAAGTAGAATCTACAAGTACAATTCGTCTCTTTAAACCAAGAAACAAAGTCAATCAAGTATGTATTATGGAAGGAAAACTTCCTCAAAGTAAAAATGAAATAGCGATTGATCGTATGTATGCCGATAATAATCATTACCAAGTAGGCCAAACCATCAAAGTAGGTAAAAAGAAGTTAAAAATTACGGGACTCGTCGCTTTATCAGATTATAGTGCTCTTTTTTCAAAAAATAGTGATCTAATGTTTGATTCTGTTAAATTTGGTGTGGGTATTGTTTCTGATGAAGGGTTTGAACGCTTTAAAGATGCTAAAATCTACTATAACTATGCGTGGACATATAATGAAAAGGTTGATAATGAAGTTAATGCCAGCAATGATTTTTTAAACGTACTTGTTAAAAATGTTTCAGGTATTGACGATTATATTCCTCAATATGCTAACCAAGCTATTCACTTTACAGGTGATAATATGGGTGGTGATGAGGCAATGATGACGGTTTTACTTTATATCATTATTGGGATTCTTGCCTTTGTCTTTGCAATCACTACTAAAAATACTATTGAAAGTGAAGCACCAATGATTGGAACACTTCGCGCTATGGGATATACAAAAAAAGAAATGTTGATTCAATATATGACATTACCTATTCTTGTTTCTTTAGTTGCTTGTATTGTAGGAAATATTTTAGGATATACATATTTTAAAGATGTCATGGCAGGTATGTATTATGGAAGTTATAGCTTACCAACTTATGTAACGATTTGGTCTGGGGATGCTTTCATTAAAACGACAATCATTCCATTTATTATGATGGTTTTAATTAATTATGGTATTTACTGTAAATCTTTAAAATTATCACCTCTTAAATTTATGAAAAGAGATATTAAAAAAGTTAAAAAGAATAAAAAAACATTGGTATTGCATCGTTTGGGCTTCTTTTCTCAATTTAGATTAAGTGTTATTTTAAATAATTTATCAGGCTATATTACATTATTTGTGGGTGTTTTATTCGCAATTATTTTATTAATGTTTGGAATGGATATGCATCCTGTTCTCGATCATTATCAAGATATTGTTGTTAATAATATGACTGCTAAATATCAATATATTTTAAATACACCAGAATCAGTTGATACCACAGCCGTTGAACAAGTTTTTCAAACGATTCCTCAAGAATTTAGAGATAGTTTCTTAAGTTTGATTGATGATCAATATGATGAAATGTATGATAACTATAAAACTAAAACCAAAGGGGCAGAGGCTTTTTCACTTTATTCATTAAAAACACTTCCAGAAAGTACAATGGAAGAAGATATTAGTCTCTATGGTTTACAAAATAATAGTCAATATATTCATATAAAATCATTACCAAAAAAAGGTGTTTATATTTCAAAAGATGTTGCTGATAAATATAATTTAAAAAAAGGCGATCGTATTTCTTTAAAAGAAAGCTATAAAGATTTACGTTATACTTTTGAAATTAAAGGTATTTATGATGCACCTGGTAGTATGGCACTTTATATGTCAAAGTCTTATTTTAATGAAGTTTTCAACTGTCAAGATGGATATTTCAATGGTTATTTCTCTAATAAAAAAATAACAGATTTAAAAGATGACTATATCGCATCAACCATTACTCAAGATGATTTAACAAAAGTATCAAGACAATTAAATGTTTCAATGGGGGAAATGTTTTATCTGGTTGAAGGTTTTGCGATGATCATGTTTATCATGCTTATTTATCTTCTTACAAAGATGATTATTGAAAATAATAAAGTATCGATTTCCATGGTTAAAATTCTTGGATATACATCAAAAGAAATACAAAAAATGTATGTTCATGCCACAACGATTGTTATTATGATTTCAACGTTACTTTCTTTTGGAATAACAACATGGATCTTATCTTATGCTTTCAAAATTGTTTTTGAAGAATATGCAGGATGGCTTCCTTTCTATGTAGAAGGTAGTGTTTATATCAAGATGTTTATTATGACAGTTATTTCTTATTTGTTTGTCATGATGATTCAAATGAGAAAAATCAAGAAAATCCCAATGGATGAAGCGTTGAAGAATGTTGAATAAAAAAATAAGGCTCCGAAAGGAGCCTTATTCATTTTCTATGCGACTATCTTCAGTGATTTCTTCTACCCAATATCCATGAATACTGTCTCTTGCATCTTGGTAGAGTTTGTTGAAATGATAAATTTCTAAACACCAAATACCAATAGATATAAATATAATAATGGTTACTAATGTTTTAAAAATATATTTTTTATTAAGTTGCTTTATTATGTCATCGTTTTCTAAACTTTCAATATATGATCCAGCAACTTCATTAGGACTACCAAATTCATCTATGATATTTTGATAAGTACAATTAGGTTGAGTATTTGAAAATTCAATGATTTTTTGTGTTAGTAACTTTAGAAATTCTTTTTTATCTTTAGAATAAAAAGGAATAATTTTTTTAACATATTTTATATATTTTTTGATTTCTTTATTCATTTTTTACTCCTAATTTAAATACTTATTTTTCTTGTTTTTCTTTTGCTATTTTTTCTTTATATTCTTCAGCTGTATATGTTTTCATCTTTGTATGTTTTGCTTCATCAATCAATTGATTGATTCGATATCTTTCAAATCCCCAAACACTTATGCATAAAATAATTATGACAGAAATAAAAATATTTATAATTTTCTTTTTATTAAGTTTCTTTATAATTTCGTCACTATCTAAAGTTTCAATATAAGAACCAGCAACTTCATTAGGCCTCCCAAATTCATCTACGATATCTTGATAACTACAGGAGTCATGTTCATTCGAAAATTCAATGATTTTTTGTGTTAATAACTGTATAAATTCTTTTTTATCTTTTGAATGGATTGGAATAATTTTTTTAACGTATTTTATATATTTTTTTATATCGTTACTCATCTTTTTTGCCTTCACCATATGCAATGATTTCAAATACACCTTGCATATTCTTTCTAAATTCAATAATTGTTTGTTCTAAATATTCTTTTCCAATTGGTTCAATATGATAATAAACTCTGATTTTTTTATTAACAATCTCATCTCGACTTGAAATATATTCTTTTTTTAATAAATTATGTACAACAGGATAAAGAGTACCTTCTTTAATATCTAATGAGCCATTGGAAATTTCTTTAATTAATTTTACTAATTCATATCCATAACAATCCTTTACTTTCAACAAACTTAAAACAAGCATATCAATATTAAAGAAACTGTTAGATTTTGCCATCTTTTATCACCCAAATTGATTATAACATATGAATTATTATAAGCAAGATACTATTATAATAAAAGTATAATTGACATAATGGTAGAAAGACGTATAATGAAAGTAAGGAAAGCGCTTCCTTGATTCATAATATTATGGATGGAGGAAAAGAAAATGAAGAAACAATATGATGTTTGTCTTATTTATTTAAGCTATGTTTTTGAAATAATAGGTTTATTAGCATTTAAATACTTTGATAATTACATTTCTACCCATTGGATTACAATAGGAATGGATGGAAATCCCATTTATGGGGAAGTAGGCTTGCTTTATAATTTATCAGTTGTCATACATTATTTGTTTTATTTTATAATATTTGTTTATTTTTTTATGATGATTAAAAAGGTTGTTTCTAAAGAATGTATTGATCTTAAAAGAAATACTTTTCTTTTATTTGGATTACTTGTAATTGATTTGGTTATGTATCATTTTTCAATTATGACAATGTTTCATTATTCAAGTGCCATAACTTTTATGTGCGTTGGTTTGATCATTAATATGGTTTTATATTTAAAATATCGTACGTATTTAATTAATAATTAAATGTTTGAGTGGTTTTAACAAGGAAGGGTGAAATAAAATGAAAGCAAAAATGATTTTATTACTGTTTGTTATGGGAGTAATATTAGGTGGATGTAGTGTAAAATCTAATAAGGATATTTTATTAGATGATACTAAAACAATCATAAAATATAGCCCTTATCAAAAAATGTTTATGGATTTGAATAGCAATTTTACAGAAGAAGATGTTAAAAAATATATGGGAGATCATCGATTGATAGGAGGCAGAAGTAGTTTAGGTGATTATTTTGAATATCACATATTTTTATCAAAAGATGACAATAAAAAAGCTTGTCAAGAATTTGTAGCAGTACGTTTTTTAAAAGATGGACAATTAGAGGGTTTTCGATATGTATCTCCAGAATTTGAAGGCTATGTATTTTATTATGCAAAAGGAGTGTTTTTAGAGTTTAATGATCAAAATGCAAAAGATTATTCAGGATATTATTATCGAAGTTTACCAAAAAAAGGAAATAAAAAAGGTTTAGAAATAGAATATAAAGATAATACAAAGAAAAGCACACCCTATTATCCTATTTCAAACGCCAAAAAAGCAATAAACTTTTTGATAGAAAAATAATATTTTAATAACCATTGTATTGTTGAAAAGTAAGTAAATATATAATAAAACCTTTTAAAAATTATAATAAGGAGAAAAATATGAAAAGAAATATTGGAAAATATGCTTTATGGGTTACTTTATTTTTAATAGCGGTCGTTGTATTTTGTCTTTCATTGATTTGGCTTTCACTTGCCTGCATGTAAAGGAAAGGATGAAATTTTATGTTTTATTGGATAGCGATAGAAATTATTTTTTTTATACGTATTGTAGGACAAATTATACAATTGCTAAATAAGGAAAATAACTATGGATTGATCATTATTAGAGTTTCTAATGTTTTAGGAATACTGTTGATTGCATTAGCTTTTATACAAAATCCAATTCATGAAATGAATAGAGTAAAAGATAAATATTGGGATTATTATCCAATATATCTTGTAACAGTATTTATTGATCTTATTTTAGAAGTTTTACTTCGACGTAGATTATATAAAAAGGAAGAAAAGTTATGAAAAAATTGATTATAAAAATATGTGCATTCATTATTTTGATAACACTTTTTACAGGATGTCATCCACAAAATAAATTATATTCATTTGAAACAAAGAAAATAGATGATCAAGTTATTTTGATTTTAAAAAATACTTCAAATAAACCAATTGATCTATCATTAAAAGTTCAAAAAATTAAATGTTTACCGGTAAATAAAGAAACTGCTTTTATCTTTAAAAAAGAGGAATTTAAAGATACTTATTATGACGAAATAAAAGCAAAAGAAAGTACCCAATATCAAGAGTATAATAATTTTGATATCGATCGTATAACTGATATTTCTTTACAACAATTAAATGAATGCATTAAGAAAACAAAAAATGATAAAAAGAAATGTTATGGGGAAGCTATTGTTTTCTTTTATCAAAATAAAGACCTTGTAGATATCCAAAAACATGATTTTATTTTAAAAGGAAAAGAAAAAGTAATCGCTTTTGAAAGTTCAAATGGATGGGATGATACAAAGGTTATAGAAAATATATATGTAAAAAAAATAATTTGTACATAGAGGATTTTATGGAAATATGTAATGGTGTTGATTATTTAGATCAAGTAAAAGAATTAATTATAGAATATACAAAGCGTTTAGGACGGGATTTATCTTTTCAAAATATTGATGAGGAATTATAAAATCCAGTAAAAAAATATACAGCTCCTGAAGGAGAACTTTTAGTGGCTGTAGAAAAGAAAAAGGTGATAGGAATGGTTGCCTATCATCGCCATTCAAAGAGTCGCTGTGAAATGAAACGCTTGTATGTAAAACCAAAATATAGAGAAAATAAATTAGGTAAAAAGCTTGTTTTAGAAATTTTAGGGCATGCTAAAAAAGCAGGATATAAGGAAATGGTGTTGGATACGATTATTCCTTTACAATCAGCAATTCATCTTTATAAAAAGGTAGGATTTGTTGAACGTGAGGCGTATTATCATAATCCGATGGATGATGTATTGTATTTCAAAAAGATACTTTAAGTTATTGGGCAACCAATAACTTTTTTCCAAAAACAGCATGTCATTTGGGAGAAAAGTAAAAAATGGGCAATTATTGAGTGATAAAAAAAAGAGAGGCAAAACCTCTCATAATTATTTTATGTTCTTTTTCCAATAGTGCTGTATTTGTTCGAGTTCTTCATAATTGATTCTTAAAATATGATCTTTAATTTGTTTGATGAAATTGTCTCTAGAATGAGGACTGCTAAAATAGAAGGGTCTACCCTGAATGTGATCACTATCTAAAATTTCTATCAACATTTTAGAATATTCTACTTTGTAGATTTTTTTAGGATAGTTATTTTGATCACAATGAATCATGTCTTTAAAATATAATGTATTTTCCATATTTGTCACCTCTTTTGATTTATATTAACAAAGCGGGCATGTATTTGATGAAATAAATGGGTGTTTAAAAGGTAAATATTTGGTGTTAAATAGAAATGAATAATAATAAAAGTTTATTGATGATAAAAATAGAATATTATATTTTGGGATAAATGTATGCTTTTTTAGACAATTTACGGATAAATGTCTAAAAAAGAGCACAATGAAATAAAATATATAGCATTTATCGACATAATACGATATAATTGTGTATTGTGAAGTACAATGTTTGTATTTTATTTAAGAATAAACGACCTAAGTTATTCAAAAAATACGGAGGTAAAATCATGGAAAATTCAAAAAAAATCAAGTGGTATGGTTTAGCTTTCATGGCGTTTTCTACTGTTTGGGGATTTGGAAACGTTTTAAATGGCTTTATCTACTTCAATGGTATCCAAGTAGTTTTTAGTTGGGTATTAATGTTCGCACTTTATTTTGTTCCTTACGCTTTAATGGTGGGAGAACTAGGGTCTGCGTTTAAAAATTCTGGTGGAGGAGTAAGTTCTTGGGTACATGAAACATTTGGTCCTAAACTTGCATACTATGCTGGATGGACATATTGGGCATGTCACGTTACTTATATTGCAAGTAAAGGTAGTGGAGGTTTAAAAGCATTAAGCTGGGCAATTTTTAGAAATGCTGAAGTTTATGATTCACTTCCAACATTATATGTGCAACTTGCTACACTTGCAGTATTCTTATTTTTCTGTTGGTTTGCTAGTAGAGGGTTAAACCCGCTTAAACAATTAGCAACAGTTGCAGGAACAAGTATGTTCGTTATGTCAATCTTATATATCTTAATGATGTTTGCTGCACCAGCAATTAATCCAAATGGGGGATATTTATCATTAGATTTTAGTTTTGACAAAATTGTTCCACAATTTAATGTCAATTATTTTACATCACTTTCTATTTTGGTATTTGCAGTTGGTGGGTGTGAAAAAATTTCACCTTATGTAAATAAAGTAGAAAATCCTTCAAAAGGATTCCCAAAAGGGATGATTGCACTTGCAATCATGGTTATGGTATGTGCTATTTTAGGTACATTTGCTATGGGTATGATGTTTGATCCATCAGTAATCTATGCATCACCAGAATCATTTAATTCTTATGTATCAAATGGTGCTTACTGGTCATTCCAAAAATTAGGTCAATACTATCATATGGGAGATGCATTACTAATTATTTACGCATTATGTAATATGATTGGACAATTCTCAACATTAGTATTAAGTATTGATGCACCACTTAGAATGTTATTAGATAATGAAGATGCTAGACAATTTATTCCATCTAAATTATTAAAACAAAACAAATATGGTGCTTATGTTAATGGAATTAAAATGGTTGTGGCTTTATCTGGAAGTATTATTTTAATTCAAATCATTGGTGGACAAGGGGCTGCTGGAGTATTAGCCCAATTAAATAAATTAAATTCAGTATGTATGCCAATGCGTTATGTTTGGGTATTCTTAGCTTATATTGGTTTAAGAAAAGCCTATGATAAGATCCCAGCTGATTATCGTTTTGTTAAGAGTCAACCAGTTGCTTTATTCTTTGGTGGATGGTGTCTTTTTGTAACAGCTGCATGTTGTATCATGGGTGTTTACTCAACTGACTTATTTACAATGGCTTTAAATATTATTACTCCTGTTGTTTTAACTGCATTAGGAATAATTTTACCAGCTATTGCTAAAAGAGAAAAAGCCAACGCTATTACAGAATAATTGTGATAAAATATAGAAGAGGTGTTAGAAAATGTATAGGGGAATTTCAGAAGAATTATTAGATTTTTTACAAAAAAGTCCTACAGCATTCCATGCTGTTGAAAACATTAAAAAAGAATTAAACAAAGATGGATTTGTTGAATTATTAGAGGGAAAACCTTGGAAAATGGCTCCAGGTGGAAAATATTATGTTACTCGTAATAATTCAAGTATTATTGCTTTAAAGGTCGGAAGCAATTTAGAAAATTATAGTTTTAATGTTGCTGCTTCACATAGTGATTGCCCAACTTTCAAATTAAAAGAAAATGCTGAATTAGAAGTAAAGGGTAAATACACACAATTAAATACAGAAGGTTATGGAGGAATGATTTGTTCAACTTGGTTTGATAAACCATTATCTATTGCTGGACGTTTATTAATTAAAGATGGAAATGAATTAAAAACACAATTAATTAATATTGATCGTGATTTAGTTTTAATTCCAAATATGGCTATTCATATGAACAGAGCGGTCAATGATGGTTATGCATATAATAAACAAATTGATATGCTTCCTTTATTTGGCGGGGCTGATTGTAAACCAGGTGACTTTATGAAACTCGTTGCTAAAGAAGCAGGAGTTCAAGTAGAAGATATTTATGGTAGTGATTTATATCTATATAATCGTACAGCGCCATCTATCTGGGGAGCTAACGATGAATTTATTTCAAGCCAACATTTAGATGATTTACAATGTGCTTTTACTTCATTAAAAGGATTCTTAGCTGGTGGAAATGATCAATCAATTGATGTATTAGCTTGCTTTGATAACGAAGAAGTTGGTTCAGGAACAAAACAAGGAGCTGCTTCAACACTTTTATATGATGTTTTAAAACGTGCTAACAGTGCACTTGGAAAAACAGAAGAAGATTTCTATTGTGCAATTGCTTCAAGTTTTATGTTATCTGCTGATAATGCACATGCAGTTCATCCACATCATCCACAAAAAACAGACGCAACAAACTGTGTTTATATGAATGAAGGAATTGTTGTAAAATCTCATGCAGGTCAAAAATATACAAGCGATGCGGTAAGTGTTGCAGTATTTAAAGATTTATGTAAAAAAGCCAATGTACCTGTACAATTCTTCGCAAATCGTTCAGATGAAGCGGGAGGAAGTACTTTAGGAAATATCGCAATGGCACAAGTTTCTATGAATAGTGTAGATATCGGTTTACCACAACTTGCAATGCACTCTACATATGAAACTGCTGGTATTAAAGATACTTATTATATGATTCAAGTCATGACTGAGTTCTTTAATAGTCATA
Organism: Faecalibacillus sp. MSK20_93; assembly: GCF_020589945.1. Taxonomy (NCBI): domain Bacteria; kingdom Bacillati; phylum Bacillota; class Erysipelotrichia; order Erysipelotrichales; family Coprobacillaceae; genus Faecalibacillus; species Faecalibacillus sp. MSK20_93. The sequence goes on from NZ_JAJDKA010000049.1 coordinate 19,228, forward strand.
TTAGCGAAGTAAATAGTCATTCGTTAAAGGTAGATTAAGATGAAAGAAAAGAAGTATGATTTATATTTTGAAAATAGTGTTAAAGTAAAAAGGTTAAATGATGATTATTTTAAATGTTATCAAGAAATTGAAAAATGCTTGTTTAAAAAACGAAAAGATGTTTTAAAGACAAATATTTTACTTTCTGAAATTCTTGATCAAATGAAATTTTTTCAAGATCAAGGAAAAACAGTTCAACAAGTGATGACTAAAGGAAGTCAAGTATTTGTTGATCAAATAGATAGAAAAATAAATTACAAAGAAAAAATCAATCAATTAAAACAAAGAGATTCTAATAAATATGAAATGTCTGGAATATTACTTACCATGTGTATATATATTGTGCTTCTTTTTGTTAAAGAATTGGTAGGAAATCATTATTTAATTAATTATTATATTGATTTATTAGTAGCAGTCATTATGCTTGTTATAAGTGTTAAGCAGCTTTTAAATCAAAGACAATTGATTAAACGATATCAAGTTTCATTTCAACCTTTTATCATTGAAATAGTAAGTATTGTTATATCATTATTGATTTCAATCTTATTTTATAACAGTCCTTTTGATATCACTTTTGTTATTTTAGTTGTCGCATTTTTTACAAGTAAGAAAATGTATTCAAAATCCTTAAGCAATTAAGGATTTTTTCTTTGCATTCATTCAAATTTATAGTAAAGTATTAGAAGGTGATAAAAATGGAAAAAGAAATCATATTAGAAAACTTAGATGAAAATATTGTAAATGAAGCAACATTTTACAATCAACAAAATATACCGTCACAAATCTCTAAAGCACTTTATTTATATGGAAGTACCACAGATTATCAAGTACTTGGATTTGTTGATGCCAGCGATGATGGTAGTCAAGGAATGATTTTTACAGATCAAGGTGTTTATTTTTGTTTTAAAGAGCCTCATTTCTTTTTATATGAAGATATAGAAGAATTAGTACTAGTAAAAAAAGAAGAAGGTTTTGATTTTTATGCGAAAATCAAAACAAAAGCAAATACTTTTGTTTTTAAAAATAAATATTTAAATTTAAAAGGATTTATTGAATGTTTAAGTGAAATTTTAGAAATGCCTGTTCATTATGAAATGTCAGCTTATGAAAAAGTAGAATACTTTGTACCAATTGTTTTAAATGATTTAAAAGAAGATGTTTATGAAGATTTAGAACTTAACGAACAACACTTCCAACAAATTAAAGATATTGAACATGAATTAGAAATGGCAAAAGAACTTAAAGATTTAGATTATCAAGATGAATGTCGTTCTTTATGTCGTTATTGTTTAGATTTCTTTGAAAGTTTAGGATTGGATAGTGATGAAATTGATGCTTTAAATGAAGCACAAAGTTTCTTTGATCAACAAGATAGTCAAGAAAACCAACAATTAGAAGGAGCAAAGCGTTGGGTCGATGAAATGATGAGTAATTATCAAAATGGTGATACAGGAATGTATGATCAAATGAAATCAACAATGGAAAACTTAGGTATTGATGAAGAAAGACTTAAGAATATGTCTAATGAAGAAGTTGATCAATATGTTAAAGAAATGTGTAAAAAATTTGGTATTTCACAAAGTTTGTTTGATAAATTAAAAGATAGATTTGGAAAATAGAGGGAATTAGAATGATTAAATTAGTTGTATTAGATGTGGATGGAACAAGTATTGATAGAGATAATCATTTTTATGATGATGATATTAAGGAGATTGATTTTTATAAAGAAAAGGGTATCGAGTTTATGTTTGCATCTGGAAGAGATATGAATATGATGCTTGATATGATTGAAAAGTCTCATGTAGATGGAGATTTGATTATTAATAATGGGACACAATATCGAAATATTGAAGGAACTAAAAATATTGTGCATCCAATGGATGAAGATGCTTTTAGAAAGATGATTCCTATTTTACAAAAACATAATTATCATATTTCTATTCATACAACAAAAGGAAAATATATTTTAACAGATTTTGAAAGTTATTGGGACTTACATGTTAAATTATTAATGAAAGGTCGTGAGGGCATTACTTTAGAAGACCTTCCAAATACGACATTCTTTAGAAGATGGGGATATTTAAATGATTGTACGTCGGTTTCTTCAATTGATGAAATTTATCAACAAGGAGCACTTCCTTTAAAAGTAGATGCTAGACATTTAAATCCTGAAGAAGCAAAGGGCGTAAGAGAACGTTTAGATTGTATACCTCATTTAAACATTTCTTCATCATATGAAGATAATATTGAAATTACTTGTGATGATTATGATAAAGGAATTATGTTAAGAGAAGTTTTAAAATTAAAAGGATTGACTCTTGATGAAGTAGCAACTTTTGGAGATGGTTTAAATGATGTATGTATGTTAAAAGGATTTCCTTATAGTTTTACACCAGCTAATGGATGTAAGGAGGCTAAAGAAGCAGCAACCTATACACTTACTAAAACAGGTGGAAATGGTGCTATTCAAGAAGGACTTCATATTTTAAAAGATTTAGATTTGATTTAACTTTCAAAGTAAAAGCTTTGAAAGTTTTTCTTTTTTTAAAGAAAAACGTCAAAAAATTGTCTATATAATAATAGGAGGGATAAATTAAATGGACCAAGTACTAGAAATTACATCAAATGATCATATTATCATGCTCGATAAACTCTGTAAAAGAATATTAGGACATCCAGAAACTTTAGGAAGAATCACCAAAGGCTTTGTTAAAGAAGCTAAGGATGTCTCTTTAGAAGAAATCATTGAAATTATTAAAGGAAAGAAAGATCAGGAAGGAAATTATTATTTTCAACAACTCAATAATGTTATTGATATACCTCATCATTGAAAAGTAGAATTTGATTATTTCTGTTATATCAATCTGTCACAAGTTGATGGAACAATGAAAAGAATCTAACTAGATGTAGAAATACAAAATGTAGAGAATCCTGGCTATGCTTTGCTTACAAGAGGAAATGATTATCTTTCAAGAATGATTACCAGTCAAAATGGAAAGGAAT
>NZ_JAJDKA010000005.1:0-97171 GCF_020589945.1 Faecalibacillus sp. MSK20_93
TAAAACCACAAGATTTTGAAAAGCAGTTTCAAATATCATGGCTTGAAATAAAACCGAAATTTGCTTCTTTTTCTTTTCAAAACATGTTTATATATGGTATAGTACAAGCCGAGGGGATGATGTTATGGTGAAAAGAAAACCACAATATGTCAAAATTAAAGAATATATTATTCAAAATATTGAAGATGAAAAATATAATGAAAATGAACAAATTGAAAGTGAACATGCTTTATGTGAACTTTTTGGTGTTACCCGAATGACAGTGCGCCAAGCTTTAACAGATTTAATCAATGAAAACATAATCTATTCTGTTCCTAAAGTTGGCTCATTTGTTTGTAAAAAATCCAGATTTAAAAGTTTTGATGGATTAAACAGTGTTACAGAAGACTGTGCTAAGAAAAAAGAAGATTGTACAAGTCATGTTGTTTTAAATGAACTTGAAGAAGCTACAGATTTAATGAAAAAAGAAATGGCTTTAGAAGATAATAAAGTATGGCACGTTAAACGTGTAAGACTTGTAAACGGAGAGCCTTTATGTTTTGAAGATGATTACTGTAATTATGATTTAACAGGAGATATTCCTTTAGAAGTATCAAGTACATCTTTATTTAATCATTTTGAAAATGATCTCAATTTACATATTGCTTTTTCCGATCAACAAATTGATGCGGTTTTAGCGGGTGAAGAACTAGGGAAATATTTACAAGTTGATCCGGTGACACCTTTGCTTAGAGTTTTATCGATTACATGCTTACATAATGGTAAATGTATTGAATATGGGTATACTTATTATCGTGTAGACAAGTATACTTTTAACCAAGTTGCATATCGTAGAAAATAAAAGGATGTTGTCAAATCCGTTTGGTTTGTTATAATGAGAATGTTAAAAAGGAGATTTTAGATGAATTATTTATATATTGCATTAATATCAATGGTACCTTTAATTGAACTTAGAGGAGCAATTCCTGTTTCTCAAGGGTTAGGATTACCAATTATTCCATCTTATATTGTTTGTATTCTTGCTAATATGGTACCTGTACCTTTTATTTACTTATTTGCTAGAAAGGTTTTAGTATGGGGTTGCGATAAACCAGTTATTGGTAAATTTTTCACTTGGTGTTTAGACAAAGGTGAAAGAGGTGGAAAAAAACTTCAAGAAAAAGTAGGAAGAAGTACTTTTGTTGCTTTATTATTATTTGTAGGAATTCCACTTCCAGGGACAGGTGCATGGACAGGAACACTTGCAGCTAGTATTTTAGATATGGATTTTAAATCAACAACGATTGCTGTTATGCTAGGAGTTTTACTTGCTGGTGTAATTATGATGGTGGTTAGTTTTTTAGGATTTTCATTAATTTAGAAGTGTTTTACGCTTCTTTTTTTGTAAAGGAGGACGGTTATGAATGTAGAAATTATTAACGTTGGAACAGAGTTATTACTTGGAGAAATTGTCAATACAAATGCAACTTATTTACAAAAAATGTGTAAGGAATTAGGTTTTAATGTTTTCTTTCAAACGGTAGTAGGAGATAATTCACAAAGATTTTTAGATTGTTTAAATATTGCTTTTAATAGAGGATGTGATTGTGTTATTACTACAGGTGGGCTAGGACCAACTGAAGATGATCTTACAAAAGAATTATCTGCAAAATATTTAGGATTAGAAATGATTTTTAATGAAGCAGAAGCCAAAAAAGTGAATGATAAATGCTGCTTTGTATCACAACTAGATCAAGTGACGGATAATAACTTTAAACAAGCTTATTTTCCTAAAGATTGTTATGTTTTAGATAATCCAATAGGAACTGCTAATGGGTGTGTGATGTCTAAAGATAAAAAAATGATTGTTAATCTTCCTGGACCACCAAAAGAAATGACATATGTTGTTGATCATCAACTTCAACCTTATTTAGAAAAATATCGTCAAGCTAAAATCTATACGTATGATATTTTAACTCAAGGTGTTGGTGAATCGGCAGCAGCTACTTTGATTGATGATATTGTTCAAAGTCAAAAAGATATTTCTATTGCTTTGTATGCTTCTGAAGAGTATGTAAGAATTCGTTTAGGAGTTAAAGCAAAACATCAAGATGAAGCAGATGTTTTAGTGAAAGAAACAAAAGAATTGATTGAAGAAAGATTAAAGGATTATCTTGTTGAAAATCCTAATTTATTTGAAGAAGTGATGAAAAAGATTAATGGTTTTACGATTTTAAATGAATGTGATTTTTCTTTAAGTGATTATTTTATTAATAATGGAGGACCTGTTTTTATTCATTTAACGTTAAAAGAACATGCTCTTGGAGAAATTGTTCATGTGTTATTAAAATATAAAGAAAAAGAAATATCTTTCGATATTCCTTTACTTGTTAAAGCAAGTCTTTCTTTATCTAAACTTGAATCTAAATTGATTTATCAAATTGATCAATTAATTCGATAAATTTTAAAGTAGCTTGTGATAAGCTTCTTCTTTTAAGATAGCCATAACCGATGCTTCTTGAAGGAAGAGGCTTTTTGAGTTTTAACTCATAAACTTTATTTTTATCTAAAAAATCATGAGAAAACTCTTTGACAACACAAGCATTTCCTAAATTAGCATGGGTAAATTCTAATAAAAGATGATGTGCTCCGAGTTCCATTTCGGGTTTTAATAAAATACCATGTTTCGCAAAATATTTATCAATATAATTTCTAGAATTACTTGATTTTTCTAAAAGAATAAGATTCTTTTTCGCAATTTCTTGATAGCTGTAAAGATGATCATCTTTTTCTTTAGAGATAAAGATATCATGAATTGTTAAACATTCTTTCATCGCTAGACTTTCATCATCAAAAGGAAGATTGATAAAGGCAAGATCAATCGTTCCATTTTTTAAATGTTCAACTGTTTCAATAGAAGTTCCATTGACAACATTGATTTTGATTGTTGGATAAAGATGATGAAATTGTTTTAATAAATCAATTAAGTAATTTTCACAAATTGAATCACCAGCACCAATATTTAACTGTCCTGAAAGTAATTCGTTATAATGAGAAAGTTCATTTTCAACGCTGGTAATTAAAGCAAGGGCTTCAGTAATGTTTTTATGAAGGAGCATACCTTCTTTAGTAAGAGTAACACCTTTGTTTAAACGAATGAAGAGTTGAGTGTTGAGTTCTTTTTCTAAAGCATGAATTGTTTGAGAAACAGCGGATTGGGAAATGAATAAATTTTTGGCTGCTTTTGAAAAAGATAGGGTAGAAGCCGCTTCGTTAAATATCTTATATTGTTCTAGTTTTATCATATTAGTACTCCTTATATCAAATATATTATATATTAATTTTACTTATATTAAAATATAGCATATAATAAAAATGTATGAAAAAGCCAATGATAGAAAGGTGGAAATGAATTATGGCTGGTGTAGTTGTTGTAGGAAGTATGTGGGGAGATGAAGGTAAAGGAAAAGTTACCGATTATCTTGCACAAAAAGCAGATGTTGTATGTCGTTATGCTGGAGGTAACAATGCAGGTCATACCATTGTTTATGGTGGTAAGAAATTTGCTTTGAAATTAATACCATCAGGTATTTTCTCTGGGCATGAAGTAATTATGGGAAATGGGATGGTTGTTAATCCTAAAGCATTTTTAGAAGAAGTGAAATATTTAAATGACGGTGGTATTGATACAAGCAAAATCAGAATTTCTGATCGTTGTCATGTGATTTTACCTTATCATCTTGAAATTGATGAATTACAAGAAAAGAGAAAAGGTGATAAAAGTATTGGAACCACAAAAAGAGGTATTGGACCTGCTTATGTAGATAAATATAGTCGTATTGGTATTCGTATGGGAGAATTCGTTGATGAAGAATTATTCTTAGAAAGATTAAAAGAAACTTTCCCAATGAAAGTTGCAGAATATCCTGAATTAAAAGACATGTTTACTGTAGAAGAAATTTTTGAAGAATACAAAGAATACGCTAAAATTATTAAGCCTTTAGTTTGTGATACAGGTATGTTATTAGATCAATATTTAAGAGAAGATAAAAAAGTCTTATTTGAAGGAGCTCAAGGAGCTATGTTAGATATTGATTATGGTACTTATCCATTTGTTACATCATCACATCCAGGAGCTAATGGGGTATCTGAAGGGGCTGGTATTGGACCTTTATATATCAAAGAAGCAATTGGAATTATTAAAGCTTATACAACTCGTGTTGGATCAGGACCATTCCCAACTGAATTAAATGATGCTACAGGTGATTTAATTAGAGAAAGAGGACATGAATATGGTACTGTAACTGAACGTCCAAGAAGAACTGGATGGTTTGATGCTGTAGTTGTTAATCAATCAAGAAGAATGTCTTCTTTAACAGGTATTTCATTAATGTTATTAGATGTTATGAGTGGATTTGATACAATTAAAATCTGTAAAGCTTATAAATTAGATGGTAAAGAAATTTATGGTTTACCTGCAACTGTTAAAGATATTGAAAGATGTGAACCTGTTTATGAAGAATTACCAGGATGGAAAGAAGATATTACACATGTAAAATCTTTTGAAGAATTACCTGTAAATTGTCAAAATTATATTCGTAAAATCGAAGAACTTGTTCATTGTCCAGTAAGAATGTTTAGTGTTGGACCAGATAGAGAACAAACAGTTGTTTTAAAAGATATTAAATTTTAATAAAGGAGGTCTTTCATGAAAAGAGAATTAGTCATTGTCATGGATTTCGGAGGGCAATATAATCAATTAGTTGCTCGTCGTGTTCGTGAATGTAATGTTTATTGTGAAATCTATTCTTATAAAACACCTTTAGAAAAAATTAAAGAAATGAATCCTAAAGGAATCATTTTAACAGGTGGACCAAATAGTTGTTATTTAGAAGATTCACCAACTTATTCTAAAGAATTATTTGAATTAGGTATTCCTGTATTAGGTTTATGTTATGGTGCTCAATTAATGCAACATGTTTTAGGTGGAAAAGTCGAAAGAGCAAATGTAAGAGAATATGGTAAATCAATTTTATTAGTTGATCAACCACAATCTAAAATTTTAAAAGATGTTCCTGAAACATCTACAGTTTGGATGTCACATTTTGATTATATTTCAAAAATTGCACCTGGTTTTGAAATTACAACACATACAAAAGATTGTCCAGTAGCATCTTGTGAAGATAAAGAAAAAGATTTATATGCGATTCAGTTCCATCCAGAAGTTTTACATAGTGAATATGGTAAAACAATGCTTTCTAACTTTGTTTTAGATGTATGTAACTGTGCTGGTGATTGGCGCATGGATTCTTTCGTTGAAGAACAAATCAAAGCGATCAAAGAAAAAGTTGGTAATGGTAAAGTCTTATGTGCTTTATCAGGTGGTGTTGACTCAACTGTTGCAGCCGTTTTACTTTCTAAAGCCATTGGTAATCAATTAACTTGTGTCTTTGTAGATCATGGTTTACTTCGTAAAAACGAAGGGGATGAAGTAGAAGCTGTCTTTGGGCCTGATGGAAATTATGAATTAAATTTCATTAGAGTAAATGCACAAGAAAGATATTATGAAAAGTTAAAAGGTGTGACTGAACCAGAAGCTAAACGTAAAATCATTGGTGAAGAATTTATTCGTGTTTTTGAAGAAGAAGCAAAGAAAATTGGAGCAGTTGATTTCTTAGTACAAGGAACAATTTATCCAGATGTTGTTGAAAGTGGTCTTGGTGGAGAATCTGCCGTTATCAAATCACATCATAATGTTGGTGGATTACCAGATCATGTTGACTTTAAAGAAATCATCGAACCATTACGTGATTTATTCAAAGATGAAGTACGTAAAGTTGGTTTAGAATTAGGAATTCCTGAATACTTAGTATTTAGACAACCATTCCCAGGACCAGGTCTTGGTATTCGTATCATTGGTGAAGTCAATGCTGAAAAAGTAAAAATCGTGCAAGATGCAGATGCAATCTATAGAGAAGAAATCGCTAATGCAGGATTAGACCGTTCAATCGGTCAATACTTTGCTGCTCTTACAAACATGCGTTCTGTAGGAGTTATGGGTGATGAGAGAACTTATGATTATGCAATCGCCTTACGTGCGGTTAATACTATCGATTTCATGACAGCAGAAGCTGCAGAAATTCCTTATGAAGTATTAAATAAAGTTATGTCACGTATTATAAACGAAGTTCGTGGGGTAAACAGAGTAATGTATGATATTACAAGTAAACCTCCAGGAACAATTGAGTTTGAATAATTGAAGTGAGATAGTTGGGGTTGTTATTGAAACAATCCCACTATTTTATATTCACTAAAAAGAAAAAATTCTATGAGTATTACAATTACACAAATCGCAAAACTTGCAGGTGTTTCTAGAGGAACCGTTGATCGTGTTATTCATCAACGAGGACGCGTTGCTCCCGAAGTAGAAAAGAGAATACGTGATATTATGGATGAAAATGATTATCATCCAAATATGTTAGGAAGAGCTTTAGCTGTTTCTAAAACACCACTTACAATAGGAATGATTATGATTGAAAAAGGAAATCCATTTTTTCAATAGATTCATTCAGGAATGAAAGAAGCAATCTCTCAATTTAGAGATTATCCAATTTCAGTTGATTTTAGACATATTAATGGTGTAGACGAAGAAGAATATTTAAATGTACTTGATGAATTAGAAAGCAAAGTAAATGCTTTAATTATAGCGGGATTACAAACAAAACGTATTGTAGAAAAAGTAAATCAAATTGCAAAAAAAATTCCTGTTATGACTTTAAATATTGATTTAGAAGATTCTTATAGAATAGGTTTTATTGGAATTGATGATTATAAAGCAGGAACTTGTCTTGCAGGACTTGCGCATAATCTAACAAGGTCAGGAGAAAATATTTTAATTCTTTCTGGTTCAAAAACAATTCATTCACAATCACAAAGAGTCAATGGATTTCTTGATACAATGAAACAATATCCAGAAATTCTATTAATTAATGTAATTTATACAGAAGATAAACTTGAAATATCAAATAAACTTTTAAAAGAAATGCTTTCAAAGAAATACTATAAGACAATTGTCATGGTAGATTCATGGCTTGCAAATGCGGGAGAAGTTATAGCACAAACAGGTTATGATGATATCAATATTTTTGGATTTGACTTAATGCCACAAAATAAGGAAGCATTAAAACAGGGGAAAGTTACTTATATCATTGATCAAAGTGCTTATATGCAAAGTTATGAATGTGTACATAAAGTATGCGAACATTTGATTTATGGAACAGAACTTCCAAAAGGAAAAAACTATCTTCCTATTCATATTTATAATAAATATAATCTAGACTGATTCTTTAGGTTTTACAAAAGATGAAATTGGATTTTTATTCTTAAGAATTATTTGGACTTTTGACTTTATTAATTAGTAATTTTATTTTAAAAGATTATAATGAGAAACATCATATTAAGTAAGTAATCTGAAAAAGATTGCTTATTTTTTTAATATCAACAAAAATCTATTTTTTGAACACAGTAGTTGTTTATGAGAAATTTTTTTCAGTTATTAAAAATAATTATAGTTATTTTTAGTAATATGTTATTATATTACTATATTGTGAATTTAATCTGTCTGTTATAGAGTATCATGTTATTAATGAAAAAATGCATTTTTTATATAAATCATAAAAAATTATTTACATTATGCATGGTCTATAAATACAATTATTAAATAACGCAATATTAATGATGAAAAGAATATCATAAAATTCGTGGGGGGGGGGGAGAGAATAGATGGTATTATTGGTACAAGAAATGAAAGATTTACAAAGAAAATTCCATTTAAAACTGTTAAGTGAACAAAAAGGATTGGATAATGAAATAAAAGGTATTAAAATCATAGAAGTTGAAAATATGGAAAAGTACATAGAAGGAGGAGAAATACTTCTTACAAGTTTTTTCATATATGAAAGTTGTACAATTTCTCAGTATGAAACACATATACAAAATTTGATAGATAAAGGTGTATCTGGATTTATTATAAAAAATAGTGGAAACATAAAAAATTTTAATATCAAACTAGATATACTTAAAAGATTATGTATTGAAAATGAGGTTGCCCTGTTTGAATTACTTCGACAAAATTATTATTGGGATATTATTAGATATATATTAGATAATGTTTTTGATCAAGAAATGGCATTATTAAAGTATCACAAAGTTACAAATGATAACCTTAAAGAATATATTTTCCACAAGGAGGCAACACCTAAAAATATTATAGAGCTTCTTTATACAATAATTGATAATCCAATTTCAATGTATTATGAAAATTTGAGTTGTCTTGCTACAACATATGAAGAAAAAAGTAGTTTTGATTTATTAGATAACATTAAAGAATATAGTCCAGAGATAAGATTGAGGTATAATTATTTAAAACAAGATGCTGGAAAATATAATCAATATATTATACCTATTACTTTTATAGGAAATATACCTATTAAAATTGTGATTGATGAAAAAAATAGAAAGTTAACAAATTTTGATTTTGTTGCGATTGAAAATGCGATTGATGCATTAAGGTATTCATTCACATTTGACTTTGCAAAAAACGAAATCCATAAAAAGTATCATCGAGATATTTTCTTTAATTTAGTAAATAGTCAGTTAAATTATGATGATACTACTGAAGCAGCCAATATGTTAAATCTTAAAGAGGATGCTTATTATCGAATTGTATCATTTCATTCTATTCCAGAAGATCAAAAGGAAAAGTATTCTTTGGAACAATTAGATGAAGTTGACATTATTGCTAATGAAATATCAATGTTTTATCCTAAAGAGCACATCTATAAAAATGTATCTCAAATTGTTATGTTACAAAAAATGGATTCTGATAAAGAGGATGATGCTAGTATAAGATGTTTAAATGAACTGATAGATATTGTAAAAAAAAGTATCAGCAAAAGAGATCAAAACACAAATTTTAATGTTGGTGTAGGAGAAATCGTTAAAGGATATAGAATTTTAAAAAACTCATATAAACAATCAAGAATAGCAATGAAATTTATGAAAATAGCTAGAAGGATTACTGGAGATATAAATAAATCAATTGTTTATTATTCAAAATTAGGAATATTCCAATCCTTTATTGAATTGGATGACATAAATAAATTAAAAAAATATGTACCATGCACAATTACTAAACTTGATAATTATGATAGAAAACATAATACAGAGTTATTACATACTTTAAATTCATACATAAGAAATAATTTAAGTGTCAAAAAGACATCTCTAGATTTAATGATTCAATATCGATCAGCTTCTTATCGCATTAAAAAGATAAAAGAGATTACAAATATTAATTTTGATGACAACATAGAATTACTTTCATTACGGAATGGATTAATCATTTTTGATATAATACATAACATGTAATAAAAAACAATGGACAAAAATATTGTTCGTTGTTTTTTATTACACTAAATTGACAAAATAGCAGTAAAAGGTTTGCCTATTTAGTGCATTACTTTTTTTCTTGTATGGACATACAATAATAGTGTCAAAGAAATAAAACCTTACATATCCAAGTTTATTAGAAAGAAAGGTTGCTATGAATGAAACAAAACAAGAAATGAATAAGATTCAAGAAATAAAAAAGGTAAATAAATATTCATTCAAAAAAGATTTAATTTTTTTACTCCTTAAAATTTTATTAATAATTTGTGTAATGTTTTTGATATTTTCATTTGTTTATGGCATTGCTAGAACGAATGATATATCGATGAAACCAGCAATTAAAGATAGTGATTTAGTTTTATACTATCGACTTGATAAAAACTTTGTTTCTGGAGATGTGGTCGTTTTTAAAAAGAATAATCGAATAATGATGTCAAGGGTAGTTGCAGTTGCAGGTGATCAGGTTGATATCACTAAAGATGGTCTGCTGATTAATGGAGCTGTTCAAATATCTCAAGATATTTATTCTGATACTACTCAGTTTAAAGATGGAACTGATTTTCCTCTTACAGTAGGACAAGGACAGGTTTTTGTATTAGGTGACAACAGGACTGTTGCTTCGGACAGTCGAATCTATGGGTGCCTTAACATCAATGATATTAAAGGCAAAGCCATAGCGGTTATTAGAACTAGAGGTATATAAATAAAAGTTCTTTAATCATTAATAGAAAAACAGGGAGGACAAAAAAATGAATATCAAACAATCGATTAAGAAAATACTTGCCTGTGCAACGGCAAGTGCAATGACATTATGCTTAACGATGCCAACTGCTTTTGCAGATGATACTAAAAATAATGCTAAAGAAGCGTATATCAGTAAAACTTATAATACTGAAGTAGGAAAAGCTGAAACATTTAGTTTTACAGCAACACAAGTAACTGGGGAAGGACTTGTAAGTGATTCACTAAATCCTACAATGCCAAGTATTTCATTTACTGCTGATGAAACTGGAACAACAAAAAAGAGAGCTCAAATTACATTTCCTACTTTTAGTCAAGAAGGTAAATATGAATATACAGTGACTGAATCATCAACATTAAGTGATCCTGTTGACGAATCAAATGCACATGAAAAAATGATCATGTCACAAGCTGAGTATAAGATGGACGTATATGTTTTTAATAATAATGGGACATATGAAATTACAAAAATTATTGTAAACAAAACAAAAGACGATAAAGGCAATGATGCTACTGGTAAAGTTGATATAGGTGATAGTGGTACAAATGGATTTAATTTTACCAATACATATGTACAAGAAGGTGGAACAGGAGAAAATCCTAAAACACCAGATCCAACTTATGAAAATGATGGTTCTTTTGATGTTTCTAAAACTATTGTAGCAAGCGAAGAAGGAGCAACTATAGATCCTAATAAAGAATTTACATTTACTGCATCATTTGTTTTTCCAACAGGAACTGATAAAGATACTTTAGGTGGTATTAAACAAACAATTGATACAACAACAAAAGATGTTGAATTTGCAGAAAATAATACTTATACATTTACATTAAAACATGGACAAAATATTAAATTTATTAAAATTCCAGTAGGTACCAGAGTAACAGTTACTGAATTAGCTACACCTAACTATAAAGGTAGTGCTACAGTAGAAATGAATGACATTGAAGAGTCTACTTCAACTTCTGCTACAAAATATAACGAAAATCTTACTATTTTAGATAAGACTATTGGACAAAAAGATAATAAGATTTCTGTAACAAATACATATAATAATGTACCAACTACAGGTATCATCATGAATACTTTACCATATGTTATGATGATTGCTTTAGGCGGAGTTGCATTATTAGGATATATTTATTTAAAAAATAAAAAATATAGCGATTAAATAAAATGAAGGGATGACAGTTTATTTAACTGCATCCCTCTTTTCAATATATACAATTAGGAAAGGAAGATAAGCAATGGATAAATTAAAAAAAATGATTAAAAATTTTATCCAAATAACTGATCATCTCGTAGATCTTATCGCTTTGATTCTTATTCTTTCAATGATGTCTTTATCTGGGTACATGTTATGGGACTCAAATCAGATATATGAAAAAGCTGATGCAAAAGTTTATGAACCTTACATGCCAACAAGAAATCATAGTAAATCTTTTAAAGAACTACAACAAATTAATAATGATGTCATTGGGTGGCTAAAGGTAAATAATACGCATATTAATTATCCGCTCGTTCAATGTGAAAATGACGATAAATATATGAATACGGATGTAGAAGGCAATTATTCATTAAGCGGGTCTATTTTTTTACATGCAGAAAATAATCCGCATTTTACAGATTTCAATAATATTATTTATGGACACCATATGGAAAAACATATGATGTTTGGAGACATTGGAGAATTTACTAATCAAAATTTTTTCAATAAACATCATTACGGAAATCTTTATTATGATGGCATAAATCATGGTATTGAATTTATTGCGATTATGCAATTGGATGCATATAACGAAAGAGCATTTAATGTCTGTATAAGTGAAGAAGCAAAACAGGAATATATCAAATTGATTGATAGTAATTCACTTTATAAAAGAAATGTACAAATAAGTCCAAATGATCATCTTGTTATTTTGACAACTTGTACTTCTGATATGACAAATGGACGAAATGTTTTGGTAGGAAAGATAACAAATAAGACATATCCAGAAAAAATAAAAAAGAACAAAGGAATTGGAATTGATATTTTAAATAATAATACTTATTTAGAATTGATATTAATACTAATTGCTTTGATAATTGCTGTTTTTGTTAAGAAAAGAAAAAATAATTGAAAGGAAGGATAGTATGAAAAAAATAATGTGTTCAACTCATTATAAAAAAGTAATTTTACTATTTTTCGCAATTTTTGGATTTATGATTATGATATTAAATAATCAAAATCCTATATATGCTTTGCAAAATGACCATACTGTTTTAATACCCATAAAACAAGTACTTGATACAAATGACAAAGATAATAGTGTGGAGTTTACATATGTTCTGAAGGCGGAAAAAAGTGGAAGTCCTATGCCAGCAAATAGTGAGGGTAAGGAATATAAATGGATAATGAGAAATGATTCTCATGTTAATTTAACCATAAATGTCAATCAAGAGGGATCATTCAACTATAAAATATATCAAGAAACAAAAGACATAAATAGTTATGTTATTGATCATCATATTTATTCATTATGTATTAAAGCAAATAATGATAACAATGATTTGATTACGATTACAACCGTAACAAATGAAAATGGTGAGAAAGTGGAAAATGTTACTTTTAAAAATCAATTTAAATCATTTGATACAGATACACAAAATAAAGAATTATATATGTTAAAAAATAAAATAAAAACAGGGGATTCTTATTTGACAGGAAGTTATATGTGTATGTTTCTTGTTTCAAGTGTTATTTTGATTCTATTTATAATAAAGTTTTCAAATAAGAAGAAAGGAGATGTTAAATAATGTTGAATAAGATACAACAAAAACATTTAAAAGTGATTTGCATCTTCTTTTTGACTTTTACACTCGTTTTTTCTATGTTTAAAACAGTTTATGCAGATAATGTTGATGTTTTGAATGCTCCAGAGACTGTCAGTGTTCAAACTTTAGAAAATGAACTTAAAACAGCAACAAACGAAACAAATACAGATCGAGTAAAATATGTCGATGTAAAAGGAAATCCTATTGAAAATGCACCGACAACAATTCCATTTGGAACGATTTCCGACCATAAAGATTTAAAAATCACAGGAAAGAATTATGAATTCAAAAGTGCAAAAGTAAATGATAAGGATTGCGTTTACATAGGAAAATATGAAAACACAATTTATTACAGTACAGATGGAAATATTGCTATTAAACTCGAAGATGATCAAAAACTTATCATGACCTATCAGGAATACTATAATATTACAGTTAAAGAAGATATCCCAGAAGGTGGAGTTGCTGGAACGATTACTACAAAAGAAGGAACATTGGATACTTCAAAAACCGTACGTGTAAATGCTGGAGATGATTTGAATATTACGGTTACACCGGCAGTAGTAAATAAAATAAGATATAAAATTTCTTCGGTTGAATCCCAAAATAATTCAACAATCAATAGAAGTTCTGGAGATGAATATGGAGCAGCATATACAATTCAATTTCAAAAAGATGATGTAATAACAATTGCTTATAGTAGAGAAGGAGTCTATCGTGTAACGATAAATAAAACAGCAAATGATGGAACAAAATATCTAAATGAAGAACATAGCAAGGATGCACTGAATTTTACTTTTACAGAAAAGGATTTGGATGCTGACGGTGCAATTAGAATACCAGTTATTCATACAAAAAGAGGATATCGTTTAATAAATATGGCGATAAATGGTACAACTTTAGCAGAAACAACAGACAACCATAGAGAAATTCCAACTGAAAAAGGGATTGGTCATGGGATAACAATGGATGCAAATTGTGGTAACACGTCTTATCTTGTAACCGTGGTGATGGAGAATAGTTATACTACGAATTTTGGTGATGAAAAAAATTGTTCTTACGCATACTCTATTAAAGTGAAACCTAGAAGAGGAAGCTGGCAGGATATAAATTTAAATCTGGTTCCGTATGCAATAGGGGAACAAGTATTAACTGCAAAACTATATACAGATGGACATAGAAGTGGTGATGGACTAGATGTGGCAATGTGGAATCCTGACACTAAAAAACTGGATCCGATTCAAGACAGTGACACAGTAAATATGGATTCTGTTGGAAGTGGCGCTGAAACACTTCATAAAAGACAAGTAAGAATTTTTTTCGCGAAAAGTAAAAACGGATATTCATCTCCTATTGGAGCTTATAAGGCATTTGCGAATGAGGGCTCAACAGGTGGAAAAGTAATTGCGGAAACAGGAAAGGTTGCTCAGTTATCAGCTACCACAATGGGGGAAACAGGTACTCTTGAAATTTATGATAAGATATGGCAAGAGGCAAAAAATGCTGCACAGGCTGCAGGATATACGGAATATGTAGCATTTGCAGGAGAAAAGACACTCAATACGGATTGGGAAATGTATGTAGTGAGTTTTACAACGGCTGGAATAGATTATTATGTACATTATAAATCAGGACTGGAAGATGATTTAGCGGTTAGTAATATTCCGGATAACCAGGAATTATGCAATAATAGACCAATGCATTCTTACGGTAATAATCCGTCAACAGCCAAAGGAGGAAGAAAAATAGGTGTATCTTTTACAGTTGGAGAAGGCAATGAGGAACCGATTTGTAGTGGATATGAGTTTTTAGGATGGAAATTACAGAAAAAAGATGGAACGCTAAGTAATGAAACTTATCAAAATAAAGATGTATTTACGGTTTCGTTGGATAATATTGAATTTGCCGATAATATGAATCTTCCTTTTTGTTCAAGCAATAATAGGCAAGGTTATCAATTCGTTGCACAATGGAAGAAAATAGGAAGCAGGAATGTTATTGTTAATCATTATTTGAAGATACCTGATGGAAATGAAAAACTCAAAAAGACAACAGAGGGGTCAATTACATTTGCTGAAGATAATGAAACAGTAACGGCAATTTCTATTCCTGAAAATGATGGAACTTTTCCGGGCTATGTCTTTGATAAGGATGATACTCGAAATGAATTAGAAAAAGAAGTTACTAATGATGACTCAACTGAAACGATTAAATTGAATCTTTATTATAAGCCTACTACATTGACGATAAAAAAATCAGTTGAAGGATATATTTTAGATGAAAATAAATCCTACAACTTTATTATAAAAGCTACTCCTCCCTCAAATGATTCAGGAAAAAGCTTAGATTCTGCAGATATTTATATAGGTCAAGATAAAAAAATTACTTTTACAAACAATCAAGCAACATTTGCTTTGAAAAAAGATGAATCAATTAATTTAAACTGTTTACCAACAAAGTGGACTTATACAATTACTGAATCAGATCCTGGCTCTAATTTTAAAGTTTATTATAAGCTTAATGATAGTTCAAAATCCGAAGGAAAAACTGTAGATTGCATTATGGATAATACAGGTAAGATGACGGTTGAGTTTATTAATACTTCAACAATCGCACCACCAGAAACAGGAATTTCATCTAATGAAAAAGAATATTTAGCTATGATGATTGTAGGTTTAGTTTTATGTTTTGTTATGTTGTTCTATTTAAAAAATGTAAAAAGAAAGAAAATGTAATTAAGAAAATAAATTCTTAATTTAAGGTAAAAATTATGCAATTAACAAGTACAACAGATTATGCTATTCGAATTATAAGTTATCTTACTGAAAAAAACGGAAGTGCTTCAGCTAATGAATTATCGGATGAACTTAATATACCAAATAATTATATTCCAAAAATAATAAAAAATTTAAAAAATAATCATTTGATTAATGCAACAGAAGGCATGAAGGGAGGTTATTCATTAGCAAAATCTTCCGATGAAATCAGTTTATATGATGTCATATCTTCGACAGAGGTGACAATGGCAATAAATAAATGTTTAGAAACCAATGGTGTGTGTTCAAGAAATTGTATTGGTACATGTCGAATAAGAAAAATACTATTTAATTTACAAACATCATTTAATTATAAACTTCAAAGTATAACATTTAGAAATATATTAAATGATGAAAGTAAACAAAATCAGTATCTTTTGTTAAAAATTGATTTAAATACAGAAAAAATAGAAATTATTAATAGAAATAACATCGATTATGATTTTCTTGACGATATTAAAATATATACAGAGTTCGTGACTGAATTTCTTAAGCAATGTGTTTGTAGAGAAGATAAATTTTTAGTTAAAGATTTTTTACTAAAATCAATAAACGATAATTTTGATTATCAAGATATTGATATCAGATTTAAAACAAATAATAATTCATGTATGAATATCAATAAACACATCAACCAAAATATTATGTTTCTTACGTTTAAAACAGTAAATATTTTTACAACAATTGATACTAGAATTAATAGGTCTTCTTCAGAACAAAATGATATGATTGAAAATGAATTTTGGAATATGATTTCATTGTTGGAACTAGTGTTGGCTCATAATAAACTGGAAGAACCTCAAAGTATTCATAATATTTCTTATTTCACTGAACAGATTTATAAAGAGGTGCAATTAAATTATCCCAAATTAAATATATCAGATGAAGAAATAGAAAATGTTTCTAAACTAGCAACTATTCATGATATTGGTAAACTTTTCACACCATATGAAATTCTTAATAAAAAAGGTAAACTAACAAAAGATGAAATGGATATTATAAAAAAGCATCCTTTAAACGGTGCAAACATGGCATTAAAACTTCCTAAATGCGGAAAAGCAAGTAAACTTGTCCAATATGCATATAATATTTGTTTGTATCATCATGAAAGATATGACGGCCAAGGATATCCTAAAGGACTTATTGGTGATGAAATTCCTCTTTGTGCACAAGTAGTTGGACTAGCTGATGCCTATGATGCATTAATCAGTGAACGTCCATATAAAAGAAAAATTAATCATGGTGAGGCTGTGAGAATGATTGTTAATGGTGAGTGTGGAAGTTTTTCACCAAAAGTTATTCTTTCGTTTATTATTGCTTCTATGAATAAAACGTGGATTGAAAAAGTAAGTAAATAATTTAAATATTAAAGAGTAATCTAATTTTGTAAATTATGATTGCTTTTTTTATTACATTGCTTTTTACACATAGTTTACAAAAAATGCATGAATTCTTTTCCTATTCTGTGCATTATAGAAAGATTGTGAATATATTAGAATAATATTCAGAAATAATTATTATTTAAGATAAATTTTGCAATTTTATAAAAAAGCCGATATAAGAGGTAGCGTATAACTAAATCATCAATCGCTTTATTGTAGAAAAACGAAGATATCTAAAATTTTAAAAGTTTTCTAGTTTCAGGAAGTAAGGTGATTTGTTTGTTAAACAAAATTAAAAAAATAATTTGTATAGACATAATGGTTTGGGTATGTGTTATCTCTTTGTTTTTACAAACTGTTGTTGTCTATGCGTTAAATTCATCTGATGATTCAATTTCAAAGGAAACTATTGTTGAAAATAACACAAGCTCACAATCAGATGATTCAATAGATATCAGTGATATTTATGAAAATAATTTAATAAAAATTTATAATACAAAACAGCTTCAAGCAATTGGCTCAAATTCAATTGTTACATCTACAGATAATGATGAAAGTAATTACGGTACTGGTCAACAAATTTCAGTAAATGATGAATATATAACATATTCTCTTTCTTCCAAGTATCAACTTATGAAAGATATTTCATTAAATGGAAATGACATATGGACTTTACCAAGCGACTTTACAGGCACATTTAATCATGGAACTGTAGATGAAAATTCAACATTGTATGATTCATCAACAGATACAATCTATATTTATAATGATTATCAATTAAAAATTATTCAATCGGATAATTCTGAAAATGAACCTGTCATGTCTCAAGATATGTTACCAGAGTGTGTTGGGATGGGACAACCTGTTTATTCAGATAATAGTTCTAATTATCTAACTTATAGCAAATCACATAACTATGTGTTATCGAAAAACTTTACAGGTGAGATGCCAGAAACTAAAGCAAATCAAATATCAAATATAAGTACTGAAAATTGTGAAGGACGAGATTTTAATGGTCAAGTTGTTAAAACGATTGGTGACAAAACTTATATTCTTATAGGCAATGAAGAACAGTTACGAAAAATAGGATCTGATGAAACTGTTTATGGTGCAGTTTATCAAGTTTATTTACATGCTGCCAATTGGTATGTAGATGAAGATGAAAATGGTAATCCGATAATGCTATATGGTGGAGATGCTGATTTAAAAAAATCTCAAAATGGTAATGCAAATTTTGAATTTGGAAAAAATAATATACATGATAAGGATAAAAAACAAAGTAAATATAGTTTGTATCCATATGTATGGGGAAGATGTGGAGTCAATCAATCTACTGGTGAAATTGATCCAACATTGGATATAGATAAAGCTACCAATCAAAAATATTCAACAAATGCTAATTACATTATCTTTAGAAATATTGATTTATCTAGTGATAATTGGACACCGTTGATGTTTCAAGGAACAATGATTGGTTCAAAGGGCGATGGTAAATCAACGTTATGGAATAATGATACTAGCGTTATCGATTATAGCAAAGCGACTGATTTAAATATAGGAGAAAAGCCTGTTATTTCTAATGTGAATGTTAGTCAAACATCTGAGTTGGATGTTGGAAAGCAAATGGGAGTTGGTTTCTTTGCTACATTATCAAACGAAGCAAGTAGTAGTGATTTGGGATTAAGTAAAGGAACTGTAACTGTAAAAAATCTTAAATTCAATAATATAACTGTTGATAATGAAACAACAAAAACAAAATTTGATCAAACGTTAATAAATGGATTAATTAGAACTTTAGGATCAACATTAGGAGCACTATTAGATGGATTAACATGGTTACTTACTTTTGGAAGTGTTGATGCTGGATTAACAAAAACACTCAGCAGTATTTTAAATGCTCGTAAGAATGACCCAACAGCTTTAGCTACGGGATGTTTTGCAGGTCGTGTAGTGGGGGATGTAGCAATATCTGACTGTGAACTGGATGATGTGAAAGTAACAAATGTCAATAGTAATACAGGTGGATTTATTGGATATATTTCAGGAAAGACGGAGTATGATGGTTTATCAAAAGGATTAGGTGGAACGGCTACTCTATTGGCAAAAATTTTAAATGTGATTCCTGGTCTTGGCTTAGGTGATTTGATTACTATTCTTTTAGGAAACGCTATTCCAGTAGATAAATTGATTCCTACAAAGTATATCAATGCCTATGTTGAAAATTGTTCAATCAATAATTTAACAGGAAATATAGGAACAAATAATGATAAGATTGAAAATTCTGGTGGATTTATCGGTCAACAAAAAGGAACTGTCG
Organism: Faecalibacillus sp. MSK20_93; assembly: GCF_020589945.1. Lineage (NCBI taxonomy): Bacteria > Bacillati > Bacillota > Erysipelotrichia > Erysipelotrichales > Coprobacillaceae > Faecalibacillus > Faecalibacillus sp. MSK20_93. The sequence goes on from NZ_JAJDKA010000005.1 coordinate 19,501, forward strand.
TAAAAGATTGCCAAATTACAAACAGCAACTTCAATGTCAAAGCTAATAATTATAGTGGCGGATTTGTAGGATTAGCTAGAGATGATGTCATAGAAGGTACCTTATCGGGTGCTTTAGATATAGAAACTCAATTGCCTAAAATGAATCCTGAAAATTTGTTTTTAAATTGTTCAGTATCTGCGAGTGATTTGACAATTTCGGGCAATGGATATCAAGGTGGTTTTGCTGGAGCAATGGCCAACACGTCGGCTATAAATTGTAATGTTAATGTTAGTGATAAATTAACGGTATCTTCCGGTGGAGATAATTCTGGTGGCTTTGCTGGAATCGCAACAATTGGATGGGTTGCTGATTTAGGAAAAGGTGATACGAAAGATAACTTATTAGGTGGAGTTGTTGACTTAGTTGTGAAACTTTTAAGCAGTAATCAAAATGCAACATCATCATTACTTTCTCTTGCTGGTGTGAGTCCTTCTCATATATTAGGATGTCAAATAAATGCTCCATGCAGTGTTGAAGGAAAAAATTACACAGGTGGATTGATAGGCAGAGGTGATGGTGTTTATCTTACAAAATCTAATACCGATAATTTAAGTAAGGTTTCATATTTTAAAAATAATATCTTTTCAATGGATGGAATCGAAGAAAAAAATATCATTATTAATGGTTTGAAATCCGTGGATGGTGAAAATTGTGTTGGTGGTATTTCTGGCTCAGTGGGAACAGCAAGTGTAGCAGGACTTTTAAATACAACTTTAGGTGTTGCAGAATATTTAGGATTTAATGCTAATTCTATTTCACTTACTGGTTCTACAGAAGGTATAACTATTGGTGGTAAAGGAAAAAGAGTTGGTGGTGCTTTTGGTGAAGCAATCGGTGGTTCTATTAGTTCGGTTACAGTAACAAATTTAAATAATATTTCAGGAGAAAATATTGTAGGTGGATTTATAGGCGTATCTGGTCCAGGTGATCTTGCAGGAACTGATAATGGTTTGACAGTAAATCTTTTAGGATTAAATTATATTTTAAAATTAAGCAGTCTTCTTTCTTTGGGACAAGCAGTTGAAGTCAATATAGATTCTTCGTCTGTAAGTGGTATTAATTCTGGATTTACTGTAGAAGCTACGGGATCAAGAGAAGATAATTCAACAACTGATTATGTAGCAGCTGGATTTGTTGCTAAAAGTAATAGTACAAAAATAAATGATGCAAAAGTTAATAATTTGAAAACAGTAACTTCTACAGATGATGGAGGTTACTCTGGCGGATTTATTGGTATTTCAAAAACAGGCGGTTTAGCTGAAGTTGGAGATGAAACAGAAATAAAAAAATTGATTTCGGCTAATGGATTATTAAATGCTGTAGGATATTTAATTCCGTCATATCAACAATGTTATGTAAGTTATGTAGATAATGGTGGTGTACGAGGAGATATTGCAGGAGGATTTGTTGGAGATTTCCAAAGTGGTATTGTAGAAAATGATGAAAATAATGCTTATGCAATACAAAATATTTCATATGTTAAAGGAAAAACTTATGCAGGGGGCTTCGGTGGAAAGGTTTATTCTGGAGCTTTAGCAGATTCAACAAAAGGAATAAGTATTTTAGGCGGTTTAGCAGATTTGAATATTCAAATCTCTGATTTATTGAGTTTAATACAGGTTTATATTCCTATTATTAAAAATGCTGGTGTTCAATCTAATGGATTGGTCGTTAGCTGTGATACATATAAGTCAACGGATTTAAATTCAGGTAGTGCTGGCGGATATATAGGTTATGGTAGTGCTGTAAGAGTTTCTAATAGTAGTGTAACTAAGTTAAAACATACAACAGTAAAAACACCTAATGCAAATATTAATGATACAGACAGTTCTTCTTATTTTGGAGAATCTTCAAGTTATGCCATTTCAGCACCTAAAAATGCTGGAGGCTATGTAGGAAAATTAGATATAGGTTCTACGGCATCTGTTGGTGGTGGATTGAAGGCATTGGGAACAAATATAAATTTGGCAAATATTTTATCTGCGTTAGATGTAACAGCTTCTAAAATTGAAAATTCAGATGTAACTGGTGCGGTTGGTGGTTTTTCTGTTAAAGCAAATGGTTTGGATGAAAATAAAACAATTGGTAATGCAGGTGGCTTTGTTGGAACTGATTATGGTTCACAAATTCAAAATAGTAATGTCAATAATTTCTCTTACATCATAGGTCAAGAAACTGCTGGTGGTTATGCAGGAAATATTCAACCAGGAAGTGTTGCAGATGTATTAGGTAAAACGGAAATCTTAAAAGGATTAATTTCAGTAGATAGTTTAACAAGTGTTCTACAATCATTTATTCCTATGATTTATAACTCTCAAACTACTTGTATTCCTTGTGGTGGAGCAGTTCGTGCAGATGCCATAAGTAATGAATCATTAAAAGGATGTGCAGGTGGTTATGTAGGATATAACCTTGGTGGGCGTATTGAAGGTAATTCTACAAGAAAATGGAATGGTGAAATACCTACAGTTCAAAAAGAATGTGCAGTCTATAGATTAAGAGCTGTTTATGGATATGAATATGCTGGAGGATTTAGTGGCAGAACGGATTGTGCCAATACAGTTGATACGGGAAATATCAGTGTTCTTTATGGACTCATTAATTTAGATAATCCATTATCAGCTTTGAGTGCTGTTTATCCAACTGAAACGAATACAGCAACTTATGGACCACTTCGAGGTTTAACAACTGAAGTATGGAATTCTTGGGTAAAAGCAGTAGGAGTCAATGGTGCTTATGGTAAAAAATTCCAAGAACTTGGAGAAGTTGATAATCAAGACGAGTTAGATAAAATTATTGATCAATATGCCTATGGCTATGAAGTAAAAGCTGGAAGAACAAATGCTGGTTCAAACGATTATCAAGGCGGCATTGCTGGTGGTTATGTTGGTCAAATGAATGGAGGAGAAGTAACTTTTGCTAATGCTAGAGATTTAAAAGATGTTACAGCTTTAAAAAGCAGTGGAGGTTTTGCTGGTGAAATGATTTCAGCAGGAGTTGCGAATGTTGGAGATATAAACTTAGGTAATAAATTAAATGTGGTAGGCTCACTTCCAATATTGCAAAGTTTCATTCCAGTAGTAAAAACTTCATCTGTTACAGGCTTTCAGTCTGGAGCAACGATATCTACAACAGGGACAGATTTTGATAATGATGAAGGCAACAGTGGTGGTTTTGTTGGAAAAGTTGTTGGTGGAAAAATAGAAGGAACACAAGATCAATATTGTTTGGCTGATCAATTAAAAGTAATCAACGGTAGTCAAAATGTCGGTGGCTTTGCTGGTAATATTCAACCAGGAAGTGCTGTGACTTTGAATACTTCATCCAATACAGGATTATTATCAAAACTGCTTAAGTATTTATTAGGCAATGCAGGAGATCTTGCCAAAGTATTGAATGCAACTCTTTCAATAGTTGACTATGCTAAGGTGGATGCATGGAATGATTATGGATTAAGTGTTAACGGTTCATATACATTAGAAAACGATGAAACTACAAAGTATGCAAAACAAGTAGGTGGTTTTGTAGGTAATGCGGGAGGAGCAATTTTTGGTGATAAAGATGCAACTTCAGTGAGAGTTGAGGTAAATAATATTAGAAATGTTGTTGGTGGAAGAGATGTTGGTGGGTTCTTTGGATTGGCGGATGTTTCTTCTGTTGCTCAAGTTGGAAATGATGATTCTGATCAAATTCTAAATCTGATTAAATTAGGAAATATTGATGTATTAGATGCCTTTAGAACTTATGTTTATCAAGCAAAAGTAACTGGATCAAATGATAATGGACTTTCAGTATGTGCAAATGATGAAAGTCAGGAAGGAACATTGGACAGTAAAGTACAGACAGGAAATGCAGGTGGATTTGGTGGAAGCTTGCTAGATGGTTCAATAAAAAATTCGAGTGTTACTGGATTAAATAAAGTCAAAGCTAAAAACTATGCCGGTGGTTTTGTTGGTCACATGGGAAAGAGTGGTGTGGTTGATCTAGATGAAGCTGGTGTTGGTACAGGAAAATTATTAAATGCCACAGCTGGTGTCTTAGATATTTTTGGTTCTCATAGTGACAACTGTTCAGTTATTGGTATTCCAGTTGGATTTACTATTTCAAGTGAAAGTGGTAAGGAACCTATTTCTGGTGGTTTTGTTGGTTATGCTGATTTAGGAAGAATGAGCAATTGCAATGTAGAAAACATAAAGAAAGTGGCTAGTGATCAAATAGCAGGAGGCTTTGTTGGTAAAACAAGTTTTGAATATTTAGCTAATATTGACTTAGGTTCTAGCTATTTATTGGATCCGATACTTTCAATCGTCAATAAACTTCTAGATATTCTATATGTGGGAGATTTAGAAAATGTTGGCCTTATAGATATCAATTTAGGTTCACTATTAAAATTACAAGTTTTAGCTAAAGGAAATGCTTTATCAGTTACTTTGTTAGGATTAACTATTTCAGTAGTACTTGATAAAGATAGAGGAGATGGAACAAGTGACCTGGCAAAAATAACAATTGGTGATTCTTATATAGAAATCCCATGTTCAAATATTGATGGAAATCATATTGCTGACAGTGAGAAAGAAAATATTAAAGTAGGACTTATCAAATCAAACAGAACAAAAGTAGATGGATGCTCGATAACAGGTATTCATGATGGATATGATGTTTTTGGTGGAAAAGCAAATGATTCACATGATGGCAGTGAAGAAAATGGTCAAGCAGGTGGATTTATTGGTTATAACAATGAAGGATTGATTGAAAACAATGAAATGTATTTAGCTGATACGATTAGAGGAACAAGCAATCAAATAGGACCTTTTTCTGGAACAACGTCTTTAAATTCTAGTTATGACTTTAATACAAAGAAGAATATTGAAGGTAAAGATAATACGTACAGGATTTATAGAACAAGAAGTGATTCCTTGATTGATATTATAAAAAATTCATCTTTGTATAGTAAAAAGGATTCAGATTTTGATAATTGGAACATCTTCAAAATAAGGCATTATGATAAGGTACAAAAATATGATGATTTAAAAGATGCCAAATTATCTGATGAATCAAAAAGTGAAACCGTTGATTTAAATGCCTATGTCTCTCCAGCAAAAGCTGTATTGATGGATGATACAGAAGTATCTGATAACGAAGATGGTACAACACCGATTCCTTCAGATACACAAGATCCTTGTAATGAAAAGATAAACATTACCATCAATAAGTTATGGAAAGATTTAAGTGATAAACAAAAAGAACGTCCAGATACTATTACAGTGACGTTAACAAGAACATATATGAAAGGAAGTGAGGAAATATTAGAGAAAGTAGGGGATTATACTTTATCAGCTAATGATGTAACTGATTCTAAAAACACTTGGCAAACAATTATTAAAGGATTAGATGCCTATACAACATTAGATGATGGAAGTAAAGCTTATTATACTTATTCAGTTACAGAGTCCGAAGTAGAAAATTATATAACGTCTATTGAAGAATCTGATGATGGATATACGTTTACGATAACAAATAAAGATATGCCTCTTTTACCAAACTTAGGTGGAAAAGGAACAATGTTATTTGTTTTAGTAGGTATAGTAGGTGTATTAGCAGTTTTGTTATCGTACAAAAAAAGTAAAAAAGCGAATAATATTAAAGAATAGAGGAATATGAAAATGAAAAACAAATTAAAAAAAGTAATAGCATATGTACTTTCGTTCATGATGTTATTTACTATGTCAGCAATGAATATCAGTTCAGTATCTGCAGCAAGTACAGGCAGTATAACTGTTCATACTGGTAAACATGATGTAAATGGTGTTAATTTCAATGCTTACAGATTAATGGATGCAACTGTATCAGGAAATAAAGTAAGTTATTCAATTAGTTCTAATTTTACAGGATTTTTCACAGAAGAATTACTTAATGGGACAACTGGTGATGATATAGATATCAAAGCTTATAATTATATTAAAGCGAATGTTTCTACAACAAACTTTCAAAATAAGTTAAAAACATATATTGCAACAAATCAAATAAGTGCTGATGGTGCAGCAACAGGAACAACAGATACAAAAGAATATACAATTGCTGGATTGGCATATGGTTATTATGCAGTTATTCCTTCTGGTGAAGGATATACTCCTTCTTTTACAACAGTAAAATCAAGTAATGCAGTTGATGTTTATTTAAAAGGTAAAACACCTGATCCAGAAAAAACAATCAATAATAAAAAATATGATTCTGCACAAGTTGGCGATACTGTAGATTTCAAGGTTGAATCAATGGTTCCAAACATGACAGGATATAATCAATATTATTATATTTTTAAAGATACTATGACTGAAGGTCTAACAGTATCAAAAGACACATTAAATTTAGTAGTTAAAATTGGTGGTACTGTAGTAGACACTAGTGAATATACTTTAACAGTTGATAAAACAAATAGAATATTTACAGTTGAATTCAAAAATTTCTATACTAATCATGCTAAAGACGCAAATGAATCATTAACATTTACATATTCAGCAGTTGTTAATGAAAAAGCAATCAATGATACAAATACATCTACCAACAAAGCAGAAGTTAGTTATGGTAATGACCCAGATCATTTAACAACAGGAGCCCCAAGTGAAGTTAAAGTGTTAACTCATACATTAAAAATCAATAAAGTTGATGAACAAAATAAACCATTATCTGGCGCTGAATTTGCTTTATATAGAAATAATGTTGATAGTGGTAAATTAAAATTTGTTGATGAAGGAAATGGAACTTATAGAATTGCTACAATAGATGATGAAACTACTACTGATACATTAGTTTCTCCTGAAGAAGGAGTTATTACTGTAAAAGGATTATCAGAAGGAGATTACGTTATTGAAGAAACAAAAGCACCTGATGGTTATGCAAAATTAAAAAATACAATTAATAAAACAATTAGTGTAGATGGAAATGCTCCACAAACAGTAAATGTTGAAGAAAAAGTTACAAATAAAACAGAATCATGGTTACCAGAAACTGGTGGTATGGGTACAGTTATCTTTACAGTAGTAGGGGTTGTTGGTGTGTTAGCTATTCTTTCAACTTACTTTAAAAAAGGTAAAAAAAGAGAAGAAGCTTAATTGAAATATTAATTAAGATCTCTCATAGATATTAAATGTATGAAAGATATATTAAACAAAATTAAATTATTTGATGTTATTAGAGCTGTTTTATTAGTTTTTTTCCTAGGAATATTGCTTTATCCAACAGTAAGTGATTACCTGGGAAGAATTCACAGCTCACAAGCAGTTTCTTCTTATAATAATGAAGTAAAAGGAATAGATGAAGCTACAAAAAAACAAATGTTGGAAGAAGCACAGGAATATAATCAGTCATTGGTCAATACCACGAAATTATATGATCCATTTTCTACAACAGGTAAACCGAGTAAAGAGTATATGAATCTGCTCAATGTTTCTAAAGATGGCATGATGGCATATCTTCAAATACCTAAGATAGATGTGAAATTGCCTATATATCATTCAACAAATAATGGTGTTTTACAAAAAGGTGTGGGGCATATGGAAGGTTCTTCTTTGCCTATAGGTGGAACTAGTACTCATGCAGTTTTATCTGGACATAGAGGATTGCCAAATTCAAAGCTGTATACAGATCTTGATAAAATAAAGGTAGGAGATATTTTCTATATTTCTGTTCTAGGTGATACGTTAGCTTATGAAGTAGATCAAATTAAAACAGTATTGCCTTCTCAAACGGATGATATAGAAATTGTAGATGGAGAAGATTATGTTACTCTTGTTACATGCACACCTTATTCCGTTAATACTCATAGATTGCTTGTAAGAGGAAAAAGAACGGATTACAAAGAAGCAATAAAGAAAACACCGAATAAGGTCAATAATGGTATACAAATTCCTTATGAGGTAAAATTAGCATTTTTAAGTTTTATTATTATAGGAATTATTATATTTATTTGGAGGAGGCGATAACATGATAAATGCAAAAAGATTATTTATTATTGTATTTACATGCTTATTGTCTCTTTCAATTAATAATGTTTATGCTCAAAATCATGGTTCTTTAACGATTCACTGTCATTATTTAGATGTACACAACCATATTTTTAATATTAGTCAAGATCATATTGCGTTGATAAAAATAGCTGATTATGATGGAAATAATTATCATGTGTTAGAAAAATATTCTAAACTTGTTACAATTAATAAAGATATGTCAGCTTCTGAGCAAAATGGAGTTACTACTAAATTGATGGATTATATTAAAAAAAATAATATTGATTATGATGAAGAATTAATAACCAATCAAAGAGGAGAAGCTACTTTTAGAGATTTAGACTATGGAATATATATAATCTATGAACATAATGAAAGTGAGTTTGCATATAAGATGGAACCTTTTATTATTTCAATCCCACTTCTTGAAAAAGAAGATGACGGATCATATGAAAAGGATTATGATGTAGATGTTGAACCGAAGTATTCAAGAATGAGACCTGGAATTGATGAAGAACCAGATGATAAAATTCCTAGTAATGATGAGAATTTTAAGAAAGAAAAAAATTTCAGTCAAACATCTAATTACAAGGATAATCAAAAATTAAAAACAGGAGATTATTATAATCCCGAATATTGGTTATTACTTATGATTATGTCTATTATAATATTTATCATGTTTAATAGGGAAAATATTAGACATTAAAATTTTTAAGATTATGTAGAGGAAAAGTAAGCGCCAAATAAAATAGTGTATTTAAAGAAGTCGATTGAATTGATATAATAATCAATTTAGTCGGCTTTTATTTCAAATTCTTCTTTTATTTCTTCACTCCATGGTAAGAACCAATCCAATTTCTTTGGATCTTCAACCAGATCTTGTTGAGGTAAATAATCCAGAATGAATTCAATATAATCATATGGATTAAGTTTATTGGATTTAGCTGTTTCAATCAAGCTGAAGACTGCAGCACTTGCTTCAGCTCCTTTAGTAGAAGTTGAAAACAGCCAGTCCAAAGGAGCCACTGCTAGTGCTATTGTGTATACAATGGTTGAGATGGCAAAAGCGAATGATCTGAATATCTATAAATATCTGACATATCTCTTATCACAACGGCCAAACGATAAAATGTCAGATGAACAGCTGAAACAACTTGCTCCATGGAGCGAGACTGCAAAAGCGAACTGTCAAAACTAAAATAAAGTAAAACGCTTGCATCTATCATTTTGGTGCAAGCGTAATTCATGAGTAACGTAGCAATATTTTGCACTTACAACATTTGGGTTCCGCTCCGTTGTCACCCCTTATTCGGGGATGTAAATCAGAGAAAAGGCGGGAAAAGAAACAATCTCTCCCAAACCTGCAAACATAAATTAGCTGAAACAGTATTCAATTCTATTAGCTACAGCTAATGGTCAAACAGCAATGTCTGTTTGGAACTTTACTATTTATAAAAGTTCCAGGCAGGCATTTTTTAGTATCCTGAATCCTGGAGGAAAGGAGTCAAGATGACTGAGCCAAACAGACAATCAGGAGAAAACGAAGAAAGAATCATAGAAATTGAGATTGAGCGTCTTCGGCCGTTCAAAGAGCTCCCCCGTTTCAGATAAAAGATGATAAGGAAATGTTTCTTCTGCAGGAAAGCATTGAGAAGTATGGTATTTTAAATTCGCTGATTGTCAGACCGGTACTGGATGGATACTATGAGATCATATCCGGCCACAGAAGAAAATGTGCTGCGGAGAAACTGGGATACCGAAAAGTACCGGTGATTATCCGGGTATTAAGTGAAGATGATTCCATTTTAAGCATGCGTTATGTCTGGCTGCTAAGCGAGGGGTAGACGTAAGAATTATCACACCTGGTATCCCTGATAAAAAATTCATTTATAATATAACTCGTTCTTTTTATCATGGATTAGTTAAACATGGTGTTCGTGTTTATGAGTGGACTCCTGGTTTCAGTCATGCGAAAATGAGTGTGACAGACCAATATCAAATCGGATGAAGTGCATATTTGCGACTGGGACAATTATTTATGAGATTATTTGCTGGATTGCTATATCTAACAATCTGTTGTACAAAGAAGATTTTGCATGGATGAAAAAACAAACCTTGTTGAGGTTAAATTGAGATTGACTTTGTATTGTATAAGTATGAAATAAAAAGGAATCAGGTAATGTACAATGAAAAAGCATAAAATATGTAAAAACCTTCTTGTTATACTGGCAATTTTTTTATGTGTGGCTTTTTATGAATTGCTCGGAATCTGCGTTGCATATAAAAAGCAGCCGGAAGTGTCCAATACAACCAAAAAAGAAACAAAAAATGGGTCATGGAACGAATGCAGTGAAAATACAGAACGGGCAGTAATCATAGAAAAGAATCCAGAAGCGCTTTTACAAAGAGTGCGTTTGATCAAGAATGCAAAAAAGGAAATTATTCTTTCTACTTTTGCATTTCAATCCGATGAAAGTGGAAAATTGATTTTAGGAGCACTACATGATGCGGCAGACAGAGGTGTACATATTCGTCTGTTAGTAGATGGAATGGAGAGCTGGATTGATATGGAAGGAAATCCGTATTTCTATGGATTATCTTCCCATGAGAATGTTGAAATTAAACTGTATAATAAGGCCAATCCGTTGAAATCGTGGAAAATGATGGGTAGAATGCATGATAAATATTTGATTGCAGATGGAAAGAGATATATTCTTGGGGGAAGAAATACATACAATTATTTCTTGGGTGATTTTCCGGGACATAAGAACTATGACAGAGACGTGTTAGTGGTTTGCGATGAACCTGAGAAAGAAAATTCAGTTAACCAGTTGTCAGAGCATTTTGAAATCATATGGAATCAGGAAGACAGTGGTTATTTTCATAACAATAAAAAACTGGCAAATAGAAAATCTGTAAAGAACGCAGTTTTAGAGCTGCAGAACAGCTATCAGAAATATTTTGAAGAGAATAAGGAAAGAATCTGCGAGACCGATTATACGGACGAAACTTTTGAGACAGAAAAGATTACATTAGTGTCAAATCCTATTCACACAGGTTCCAAAGAACCAGTAGTGTGGTATCAGTTGGGAGAATTGATGAAAAATGCACAAAATCGTGTGAAGATCCACACGCCATATATTATCTGTAATGATATGATGTATAATACATGGGAGGAGATTGCAGAGAACGTTTCAGATTTTTCTATCATGACAAATTCAGTTGCGAATAATGGGAATCCATTTGGGTCTGCCGATTATGCGAAAAACAAAAATAGAATCTTAAGTACAGGAATTAATATCTGAGAATATGAAGGCGGTTATTCATACCACGGAAAAAGTATTCTGATTGACGATGATCTGTCTGTAATCGGTTCCCTTAATATGGACATGAGAAGTGCATATCTGGATACGGAACTGATGCTTGTAATACGCAGTAAAGATATTAATAAACAGTTGGAAGAGGGCATGATGGAATATGAAAAAGTATCCCGCCAGATATTAGAAGGCGGAACTTATAATGATCCATATCATGTAGAGCCGATCGAATTAACAAAGAAACGTCAGAGAAAAATATTTTTGGTACAGCATCTGCTTGGATGGGCAAGGTGTCTGTTTTAATAAGGAGGAAGGAAAACGTGTTTCAAATATTGATTGTAGAAGATGATAAAGAATTAAGCCAGCTATTCCAAAAAGTGCTTGAGAAGAATGGATATCAAGTCAAAAGTGCATCGGATGGAGTACAGGCATTAGAAGTATTGGATAAGGAATATATTGATCTGATCATTTCTGATATTATGATGCCGGTTATGGATGGCTATGAACTAGTGTCAGAACTTCGTTCAACAGGATATCAGATACCAGTGCTTATGATCACTGCGAAAGGTTCCTTTGATGATATGCGTCAGGGATTTTTTTCGGGAAGTGATGATTATATGGTAAAACCGGTAAATGTGAATGAAATGGTTTTAAGAGTCGGAGCACTGCTTCGCCGTGCACAGATATTGAGTGAACACAAAATTGTGATCGGTTCAACAGAGTTTGATTATGATGCAATGACGGTTACAACTGATAAGGAAAGTCTTGTTTTACCTAAAAAACAATTCCTGCTTTTATATAAGCTTGCAGCTTCGCCAGGCAGAACATTTACAAAACAACAGTTGATGGATGAAGTATGGGGATACGAGACGGAGGCAGACCCACATACAATAGAGGTGCATATAGGAAGACTCAGAGAGCGTTTTAAAGATAACCCGGATTTTGAAATCGTAACAATGCGTGGAATTGGATACAAGGTGGTGAAAAAATAATGGAACAAAAGAAAAAAAAAGGATTGCGGATCCGATCCTGTCTGACTGGTGCAATCTGGCTGGCACTTGTATTTTCAACAGTCATATCTGCTTTATTATTTGTTTTTTTGAATCATTTTCTTAATCTGCCGGGCAGCATACCTGTGCTTGGCTGGCTTTTGATTTTCAATACATTGATTGCAGGGCTGATCACTTCCTTTATCAACGCAAAGTTACTGGAACCAATTGCCAGACTTAGTAAAGCAATGAAGGAAGTTTCTCAGGGAGATTTTGAACAGCATTTGGAAACGAACAGCCGTATAGCAGAAGTTGGAGAATCTTATCAAAGTTTTAACGTTATGACAAAAGAACTTCGTGCAACAGAGGTGCTGCAGATGGATTTTGTATCTAATGTTTCTCATGAGTTTAAGACCCCGATTAATGCCATTGAAGGATATACAATGCTGCTTCAGGGAGAAGAACTGTCTCCGGATCAAGAGGAATATGTAGAAAAAATCTTATTTAACACCCAAAGACTTTCCGGATTGGTTGGTAATATTTTGCTGTTATCCAAGTTAGAGAATCAGAATATACCAATGAAAAAAACAGAATATCGTCTGGATGAACAGATCCGCCAGGCATTTCTTTCATTGGAAACAAAATGGACAGAAAAAGAAATTGGTTTTCAGGTAGAATTGGAGGAAGTTAAATATACTGGGAATGAAGGACTTTTTATGCATATCTGGATAAATCTTTTGGATAATGCGATTAAGTTCAGCCCTTCAAAGGGGACAATTACGATGTTTCTGAAACAAGAACAGGATTCTGTTAAGTTCATTCTGGAAGATGAAGGACCAGGAATAGAGGATGATGTAAAATCCAGAATATTTGACAAGTTCTATCAGGTAGATGGATCTCATAAAGCAGAAGGAAATGGCCTAGGTCTTGCACTTGTAAAACGGATTGTAGATAGTGCCGGAGGAACAATCAAAGCAGAAAACCGTGAATATGGTGGATGCAGATTTGTTATAGAGCTGCCAAAGCAGAAAGATGAGATTATATAGTTTTAAGATAAATTAGAAGATGGGAGATTTATATGACATTTTATCAGGAGTTGCAGTTAAATCAGGCAGGTTCTAAAAACCTGTTGAAAAAGAGTGAAACACTAAAAGAAAAATTATATCATATGTGGGTATATCTGGTGAAGATAGCTGTTACAATGGCATTTTGTTTTTTCTTTGTTAGTATTTTCAGCATCCTATTTGGAAATGAGAACAGCATTGTAGGTGTAGTAGTCTTATTATGTCTCATGGTGTTTAGAAATGCGGATCTGGGGATCCACACCGGACAATCTACGATGCTTTTGGCTTTGTTCTTTGTAATTATGACTGTATGTCCGCATTTAGCAAATCAGTTTTCACCGGTATTGGGAATGCTGTTAAATATTGCGGCACTGGCTGTGTTGATTCTGTTCGGATGCCATAATCCATTCATGTTTAATCAATCTACATTGGTTCTTGGGTATCTGCTGCTATATGGTTATGATGTTACGGGAAAAAGCTATCAGATGCGATTAACCGGAATGGCTTTAGGTGCAGCACTTACCTGCTTTGTATTTTATCGAAATCATAAAAACAGAACTTATAAAAGAAATCTGAAAGATCTGATACAAGAATTTGATATCACTTCTTCCAGAACAAAATGGCAGATATGTCAGATTTTATGCGTACCGATTGTCCTTTGCATTGCAGAACTTTGTAATATGCCACGTGCAATGTGGGCTGGTATTGCGGCCATGTCCGTAATTTTGCCGTTTATGGAAGATATGCACTACAGAGTCCGTAAAAGGATTGTCGGAAATATTGCAGGTGTTATATGTTTTACAGTATTATATTTTCTGCTTCCTTCGTCAATCTATGCATATATAGGAATCCTTGGCGGAATTGGTGTAGGACTTTCTGCAAAATATGGCTGGCAGGCAGTATTTAACACATTTGGTGCTTTGGCCATTGCTACAGAGAGTTATGGACTACAAGGAGCGGTTAGTCTTAGAGTGATTCAAAATGTTTTTGGTGTTGTGTTTGCTTTAGCATTTTGTGTTATATTTTATTGGTTTATGTCTAAAAAAAGGAAAGTGAGGTGACCGTACATGCAGAGTGAAGTGAATCAGGAAGAAAATTTGAATAGAATTATTACGGTTCCTAATCTTCTTTCTTTTTTTCGGCTTTGTCTGATTCCGGTAATTATATGGAGTTATTGTGTAAAGAAAAATCCTCTGTTAGCTGGTGAAATCTTATTGCTGTCTGGTCTTACGGATCTTGCTGATGGATATATCGCAAGAAGATTCCATAGGATTAGTAATTTAGGAAAAATACTTGATCCGGTGGCTGATAAGCTGACACAGGCAGCGGTGTTAATCTGTCTGTTTACTCGTTTTCCGCATGTGCTTCTTTTAATCGTAATAATGGCAGGTAAGGAGCTGTATATGGTAGTCAGTGGATGTCTTGTGATACGAAAGACAGGAAAAGTACATGGTGCAGACTGGCATGGAAAGATAGTAACCTTTTTATTATATGGAACTGCAGCGGTGCACATTATATGGTTCCACATTACACCGATGGTATCAGATCTGTTGATTGGTTTGTGCGCTATAATGATGGTCATATCGGTCGCTCTGTATATTATCCAGAATACCAGGACTCTTAAGGGAGAGACTGTATAAGCAATTTTATATTGCAATGACTAGAAAAATATTTAGGAGAAGATAGATATAAACAGTAAGTCAAACACACAAACTATGGAGTATTTAGTCGGTTTAATAAAATTTTAGATAGAAAATAAATCATTATAAAAAGATCCTGTTCATACTATGATATATAGAATAGGATCTTTATTTACTTTATTTCGCCAGGAAATTGCTCTGAATCTCCATCGGCATATGATAAGCCTGGCCTCGTTTTGTCAGGCTGTATAATTTAAAGCTCATTAGTTCCGGAGTCGCATTCAATGAACTGCAGAGTCCGAAATAATCCAGGTCCTCGTTCTGAACCATATCTTCGATTTCCTCATCTTCAATCAGCAGATCGGCAGCAAACAGATTGGCCTGGTATTCTGTATTATCCGTCATATTGTAGAGTGTATCATCTTGCATCGGAGCTATTTTCAGCTGGGAACGATGCAGGATGATGCGCCCTAATTCATGGGCGGCAACGATCATCTTCTCTTCTTCTGAAGGGAAACTGCTGATCATGACATAGACCGTCTTACAGCTCATAAAACAGTATCCTTTCAGTGTCTTATCTGTAAGACGTAATCCTATAAAATGTCTGTGATTTAGTTCTTTATCTTTGTTTTCTGTTCTCATATTCCTCCTTTCGCTGTGACTATTCCTCCCACCGGGAGTCCACGTATTTTAGTATCGGCTGTCCCTTCCGATATTAGAAATAGTGCTGTGAACACCTTTAGGTGGAACCAACAGACAAGTGAAACGTCTGTTATGAAGAGAGTATGGGGAGATCCCCATCAAGATAAAACCCATAGGTTGACGGGAGGCTAAATGGCAATACCGTTAAACATGGGTGGATCTTGCTCTGTATGTGTACCCCTCTATATAACGAAACGCTCAGAGGCTGTTTTACAGTGGGGGAAAAGAAAAAATATCAAAAAAATGATGATTAATGGTGAGCTTGTGATAGAATAGAAAAAAGAGAAAAGCATAAAGGATGTAGTTGTGGAGAATTTTTGTTATGATTAGAAAGTTGCCGAACGGAGATATCGATAGAGTCGCTGACATATGGTTAAAGACAAATCTGAAAGCACATTATTTTATTTCCAATCAATACTGGAAAAGTAATTATGAATTAGTGAAAGAAATGATGTTACAATCCGAAGTCTATGTGTTTGAAGTGGATAAAATGATACAAGGAGTTGTAGGACTAAATGATGAATATATCGAAGGTATTTTTATCTCTGATGAAATGCAGTCATGTGGCATAGGGAAGCTTTTATTGGATTATATTAAGGATAAAAAAGAAAGATTACAATTAAATGTATACCAGAAGAATGCCAGAGCAATTTCTTTTTACCAAAGAGAAGGGTTCATTATTGAAGGTGAAGGTTTGGATGAAGCCACTGGTGAAAAAGAATACACCATGCTATGGAAACAAAATAGAAATCGGAATTTTTATAAAGAGCTGATCCAAAAAGCAGGCGCTGAAACGGAACTTGTCTATATGAAAGCCAGTAAGGAGCTTTTGAAAAAAAGACTATATAAAAGAAATCAGGTCTTAAATGCCAATTCGCCGTTTGTGATAACAGATGAAATATTGGAACATCATTATCACGCATTTCAGGAGCCATGGGGCGAAGGAGAAAAAGTAATTTTGCAGAAAGGGGATATTATGCAGTATTCAAAGGAAGAAAGTAAAGCAATCTGGAATCAAAACGCTGAATTTTGGGATTGTGCAATGGGGGATGAATCAAATGATTTTCACAGAGAAGTTGTCCGCCCCAAAGTAACAGAGCTTCTAAATCCTGATTCAACAGACTATATTTTAGATATTGCCTGTGGAAATGGAAATTATTCTGCATATCTTGCAGAAAAAGCTGTCTCTGTTTTGGCTTTTGATTATAGTGAGAAAATGGTGGAACTGGCAAAAAAGCGCCAAAAACGGTATGCTGATCACATTGAGTTTTGTGTAGCAGACGCCACGAATGAAACAAGTCTGATGGCATTAAAAAGAAATAAGCCGTTTACAAAAGCAGTCTCCAATATGGCGATCATGGATATTACCAATATTAAGCCGCTTTTTACCTCTGTTTATAAATTGCTTGAGGATAACGGAGTATTTGTATTTGCGACACAGCACCCCTGTTTTGTAACGCTTACAGAAAAATATATGACGCTGCACAGCTATTACGATATTGCGATTGAAGGACAGCCGCAAAAACAATGTTATTATCATCGTTCTTTACAGGATATTTTTAATCTGTGTTTTGATACCGGATTTGTCATAGACGGATTTTACGAAGAATGCTATTTTAATAAAGAAATCCCGGATATTATCATTGTCAGAGCCATAAAAATTGAGAGGTAGATAGTAGATTTGCCATTTCCTGTAATTGTAAAAAGCTTAAAACTATGTAGGTATCTATTTTGATTATAAGACAAGAAAGACCAGAAGATTATGATACGGTATATCATGTTGTAAAAGAAGCATTTGAAAATGCTGAATATACAGATGGAAATGAACAGAACTTAGTTGCTGCGTTAAGAAAAAGCAAATCGTTTATTCCGGAACTTTCTCTTGTTGCTGTCGAGGACGAAAAAATTGTAGGACATATTCTTTTTACAAAAGCAGTTGTTCAAGGGGTTGAGGTTCTTGCGCTTGCCCCTCTTTCTGTATTACCCGATTATCAGAACAGGGGAATCGGATTATCTTTGATGAAAGAAGGACACAGTATAGCACATAAATTGGGATATGAATATTCAGTTGTTTTGGGACATTCCAAATACTATCCAAAGGCAGGATATATTCCGGCAAGTGTGTGTGGAATAAAAGCGCCATTTGAAGTTGACGATGAAAGTTTTATGGCACTTAATCTTAACGGAAGTCAAAACAAATTAAATGGAGTTATTGAGTACGACAAGGCTTTTGGGATATGATGTAAAAAATTAGAAGTTGGGAAGGTAAAACATAGATCCTGTTTTTACTGCCTATGGAACACAAGACTGGCATTATAACGAAAAAGGAGAAATACTGCATTTTCCGGTGGATAATTATTATTATGAGGGCAAACGGACAGCTGTGTTTTTGGGAGAAAAGGTTACAAAATATCATAGAACACTGACCACATATCTAAATACACTGCTTTCAAATGGTTTTATAATAAATCATATTGTGGAGCCGCAGCCGCCGGAATACATGATGGATATTCCGGGGATGCAGGATGAAATGCGCCGTCCCATGATGCTGATTGTATCGGCGAACAAAAAAGTGGATAGATAGAACTAAAACACCTATAAGGTATAAATGGAGGTAATTTATGTTTAAAGAAAAAATTATTATAGAGATGAAAGAAGTATTCAAAGAAATTCCTTTTGGCATAGAGCATACTCTCAAAGTTTTGAAAAATGCAGAAGATATAATGAAAGGAGAAAATATCGGAGAGGAAGAAAAAGAATTCATCAGTATTATTGCTATACTACATGATATTGGTGCGGTTGAAGCACAAAAAAAATACGGTTCTATTGATGGTGTCTATCAAGAAAAGGAAGGACCAGAAGTAGCGAAAGAAATATTAAAAAAGGTAGGCTATAACAAAAATATTGATAGAATATGCTTTATAATAGGCAACCATCATACTCCATCTAAAATTGATGGACTTGATTTTCAAATACAATGGGAAGCTGATTTGCTTGAAAATTTAACGGTTATGGATAAAGAAAAAGAACAGGAAAAGATAAAAAAGTGTATAGATGAAAACTTTAAAACAAACACAGGAAAAAGGATAGCTTATAATCGCTTTATTTTAGATTAGTAGTAGATTATTACAGTTATGTATTTTATATCGCAAAGAAAAAATAGTAGTTAAGTTTAACCCTAGGGTTAAATGATGAATATGTTGAGGGCATTTTTGTTTCTGGTGAAATGCAATCGCAGGGTCTAGGTAAAATTCTGCTGAATTATGCAAAGGATAAAAGGAATAAGTTGTACTTGAACGTATACCAAAAGAACGCACGTGCAATATCTTTTTATAAGAGAGAAGAATTTGAGATTCAGCATAGTGGCTTAGATGAGGCTACCGGAGAAAAAGATTATGTAATGACATGGCAACACAAATAGAAATTCCAGTTTTTGAAACTGAGGAATTTGAATTTGGAGGATTGAATTATGTGGAATGAATTAGGCATAAGCGGAGGAACCGCAATTGTTATTTTGATAGCACTATATTTTGTCATTAAGTGGGCTGTGAAGAATGGTGTGAAAGAAGCATATAAGGATATTACCGGAAAGAAACCTGTTGAAGATGAAAAAAATGAAAAAGAGCTAGAAGGACTGGTAAATGATTCACAAGACGCAAAAATTTAATATGAAATCTGAACGTAGAGCGTATAGAGAAATCTGTTACTTGTTTAACAGCTTCTTGTTCTTTTAAAGATAATGGTTGAAAATCTTTCATAAAACTTAAGTTATCTTTCATTTGATTCATATCACTCATTCCCGATAAAACCATCATCATACCATCAAATCCAACCGCAAAGCGTAAAGCATAACTTGCATAAGACATTGTTCCTCATTTATCATAAACAACTTTTTCTTCTTTTGGAAGATTTACAAGGTTACCACCTTTAACAGGTTCCATTACAATAACAGGTTTATTGTGTTTACGACATACTTCATAACATGCCTTTCTTTGGATGGCAGGATCTTCATAATCAACATAATTAAATTGAATTTGAACTACTTCAATATCAGGATTTTCAGTTAGAATCATGTCTAAAACATCAGCGTTATCATGAAAGGAAATTTCAAAGTGTTTAATTTTTCCTTCTTCTTTTAATTTACTTGCTTCATCATAAGCGTGTAATTTTTTATATTTTGCATAGATTTCATCGCTTTGAGCATACATTAAATAAAAATCAAAATAATCAACACCACAAGCTTCTAATTGACTTTCAAATAAAGGAAAAATTTCTTCTTGTTTATTGAAATGATGTGTTGAAAGTTTGTTTGTAAGAATATACTGATTTCTAGGATAACGTGAAGTTAAACATTCTTTTAAGGCAATTTCACTTTTTCCTCCTAAATAACCATGGGCTGTATCAAAATAATTAAATCCTTGTTGGATAAAGTAATCAACCATTTTTGAAGTTAATTCATAATCGACTTCTTCACTATTCATTGGAAGTCGCATGCAGCCAAAACCAAAATTTTTCTTTACTTCGTTAAAATATGTATTCATTTTTCCTTTCTCCTTTAACGACTATTAAAAAGAAAGATAACTGAAGAAACAATCTTTTCTTAATAGATGTAATAAGTAAAACTTATTAAAGGAATATTTAAAAATATGAAAATAATTCTTGCTCCTAAAGTGGACTTTAGGTTTATAGTGAAATAGAGATAGGAGGATTTTTATGAAATCAAAAGTATATTTTACAAAAACAATAACACCGGAAAAAGTTTTAGAAATGTATGAAGTTTTAGGTAAAGAATTAAAAGGTAATATTGCAGTAAAACTTCATTCAGGGGAAGAAGGAAATCAAAACTTTTTAAAACCTGATTTTTGGAGACCAATTATTGATAAGTTAAATGGAACAGTTGTTGAATGTAATACGGCTTATGAAGGGTCTAGAAATACAACAGAAAAACATTTAAAGACTATTGAAAAACATGGATGGTCTAAATATTTTAATGTTGATTTAATGGATGCTGAAGGTCCTGATATGGTTTTAGATATTCCTGAAGGAAAAGTGATTCAAAAAAACTATGTGGGAAAAGATATGGTTAAATATGATGGAATGATTGTTTTATCTCATTTTAAAGGACATCCTATGGGTGGTTATGGTGGTGCTTTAAAACAACTTTCAATTGGTTGTGCATCATCTTATGGAAAAGCGTATATCCATGGAGCTGGTGAACCTGAAAAAATTTGGACAGCAGAGCATGATTTATTTTTAGAATCGATGGCCGATGCGGCTAAATCAGTTCATAAATATTTTAAAGATAATATTTTTTATATCAATGTGATGAAAAATATGTCTGTTGACTGTGATTGTTGTGCAGTGGCAGAAGATCCATGTATGGATGATATTGGTATTTTAATTTCTACTGATCCAATAGCAATCGATCAAGCATGTATTGATCTTGTTTATGCTTCAAATGATAAAGGAAGAGATCATTTGATTGAAAGAATTGAATCACGTAATGGTGTTCATACCATTGAAGCAGCAGCAAAACTTGGTTATGGTTCAAGAGAATATGAACTTATTGAAATTGATGATTAATCTGTTCCATGCTTAAAAGACATAGTGCGCTATTTAAAAGAGGTATTTGCCTCAACTATGCAAGAATGATAAAATAATAAAAGGTAAGAATACTTACTTGAAGGCTAATTTAAGGAAAATAAATAGGAGGAAAAAGGAAATGAGTCAAAAGAAATTAGGTTTTGGTTTAATGCGTTTACCATCGTTAGATCCAAATGATGCTTCAAAAATTGATATTGAACAAACCAAAAAGATGGTTGATACATTTATTGAAAGAGGTTTTACATATTTTGATACAGCATGGATGTATTGTGGATTTAATAGCGAAAATGCGACTAAAGAAGCATTAGTTTCACGTTATCCAAGAGATGCTTATACACTTGCTACAAAATTACATTCAGGGTTTATTAAAACAAAAGAAGATCGTGATCGTATTTTTAATGAACAATGTGCAAAAACAGGTGTTGATTATTTTGATTACTATTTATTACATGATATCAATACCCATAGTATTGAAGTTTATAATGAATTAGATTGCTTTAACTGGATACAAGATAAAAAAGCAAAAGGTTTAGTTAAAACTATTGGTTTTTCTTATCATGATGGTCCTGAATTGCTTGATCAAGTTTTAACAGAACACCCAGAATTTGAATTTGTACAACTACAAATCAACTATCTTGATTGGGACAGTGTTGGCGTTCAATCAAGAAAATGTTATGAAGTAGCTACAAAACATCATAAACCTGTTATCGTTATGGAACCTGTAAAAGGTGGAACACTTGCGAAAGTACCAGAAGAAGTTGAAAAGATGTTTAAAGAATATCATCCGGATATGTCAATTCCTTCTTGGGCTATTCGTTTTGCAGCAAGTCAAGAAAACGTTATGATGGTTTTAAGTGGTATGTCTAATATGGAACAATTAGAAGATAACTTAGGTTATATGGAAAATTTTAAACCATTAAATGAAGAAGAATATGCTTTAATTAAAAAAGCGGTTACTGCCATTAATTCAACAATTACTGTCCCATGTACAGGATGTGCTTATTGTGTTGATGGTTGTCCTATGAATATTGCCATTCCAAAATACTTCTCATTATATAATGCAGATTTACAAGAAGTAGAAGAAAAAGGATGGACACCACAAGGAGAATACTACAACAACTTAACAAAAACATTTGGTAAAGCCAGTGACTGTGTTGAATGTGGTCAATGCGAAGGCGTATGTCCACAACATTTATCAATTATTCAATATTTAAAAGATGTTGCAGGTCATTTTGAAAAATAACGGAATATAGAAAATTGCTACATAGAAATGAAGAAATAAATATTATTAGTTTAGGGGTAGGTTCTTTAGAATAAGTAAGTCAAGAAGTAATCAAATTTACTTACAAATTCATTTTAGTGTTGAATATTCATCAGAAGAGTACGGTTGGACAACGAATTTAAAACCTATTATGGTGCTTTAGATTATATATTAGATTAAAAAAAGCAATTATTTATCATATTGATTTATCATCACATTCGCTAAAACTTGTTCATCAAGTTTTAGATATTGACATGTTTAGTATTGATTCAACTTATGATTTGAAGTTTGAAGACTTCGCCATTGATGAACGTATGGATTTATATCGTTGTCTTAAAAAAGAAGGCGTAGGTATTACTGTAATGAAAGCCTTTTGTGGAGGAAAACTTTGAGAAGAAGATGAGTCACCATTTCATTAAGCCTTGACAGAAACTCAATATATGCAGTATGCTTTAGATAAACTGTCTATTTTAACAGTTTTGCCAGGAATTAGAAATGATGATTTAACACGTATTCTTCATTATTTAGAAGTATCTGATGTAGAAAAAGATTATTCAATTTTAAAAATATTTCCAATATTAGAAAATTGTAATTAATTTGTTTATTATAAACATTGTCATCCTTGTTCAAAAGGGTTAGACACTACCTTGATTAATAATATTATGATCTTGCTCGTTTAAAAGATGAACTTGCTACAGATCATTATCATCATTTAGCTTTAAAAGCAAGTGATTGTATTGTTTGTCACCATTGTGATAAACGATGTCCATTTCATGTTCAACAGAGTAAACATATGCAAGAAATTACTGATTATTCTCATAAATAAGATATAGAGATACGAAATCGAAAATAAACAAGAAGTTTATTATATATCAGGAGGGAAAATGGAAATTGTTGTTATTGATGGACAAGGTGGCGGAATTGGAAAAAATATTATACAAGTTTTAAAAGAAAAGCATCCAGAATATACCATCATTGGTGTTGGAACCAATAGTATGGCAACAACACAGCTAAAAAAGGGTGGTGCTGATATTATTGCAACGGGGGAAAATGCTGTTGTTTATAATGTTAAACATGCCTCTATTGTTGTTGGTCCGATTGGAGTTGCTTTTGCAAATTCAATGTATGGTGAAATTACACCAGCTATGGCAAAAGCTATTGGAGAAAGTGAAGCGCGTAAATATTTTATTCCTGTTTCTAAATGCAGTGCTCAAGTCGTAGGTGTTGCATCAAAATCAATATCTGAATATATTGATGACCTTGTTGTTATGATTGAAAAATTAGAAAAATAGAGGATATCGTATACATGAAGTATCGATTATAGTTGAAACTATAAACTACTTATGTATACGATATTTTTTTGAGTAAAATAATAAATATAACTTTTTTCAATGTTAAATGAAGCCTTTAAGTAGAAGTCATAGAGGAGTTTAGGGAGATTTATATGAATAAATTAGAATTATTACAAGAAGAATTAAGAAATTATGGAAAAGTTGCGATTGCTTATAGTGGGGGTGTTGATTCCAACTTTTTATTCCATGTAGCTCTTGAAACATTAGGAAAAGAAAATGTTTTACCTGTTTTATGTCGAGGAGCAATGATGTCAAAAGAAGACATTGAAGGTGCTCTTGAACAATTAAAAGATTCAAATCATGTGGTTTTATCAGTCAATCCATTAGACGTAGAAGCTTTTCATTTTAATCATAAAGATCGTTGTTATCATTGTAAAAGAAGCATTATGTCAAAAGTTATTGCCGTTGCTAAAGAACATGACTTTGCTTATGTTTTAGATGGGAAAAATAAAGATGATGAAAAAGTGTATCGACCAGGATTAAAAGCTTGTGAAGAATTAGGTATTATTTCACCTTTAGTGAACAATGATTTAGCAAAACAAGAAATTAGAGATTATTCTAAACAGCTTGGTATTGTTACTTATAATAAACCATCCAATGCCTGTCTGGCTTCTCGTTTTGACTACAATACAGAGCTTACTTTAGAAAAATTAAAACTTGTTGAAACAGGTGAAAAATATTTACATGATTTAGGAATGCTTCATGTACGTTTAAGAGTACATGGAGATGTGGCACGTCTTGAAGTTGAACCACAAGATTTTATGAAAATCATTGAAAATAAAGAATTGATTCAAAATATTAAAAATCTTGGATTTAGATTTGTAACACTTGATTTAGAAGGAATTAGAAGTGGAGGTTATGATATTGAAAACACTAGAAATTCTACAAAAGGTTAAAAATAATGAACTAACAATTGAACAAGCTCAAAAACTGATTGAACAACCCTTAGATTATGCAACGATTGATTATAATCGAAAAAAAAGAACAGGAAATAATGAAGTAATCTATGGTGCTGGTAAAACCAAAGAACAAATTATTGGGATTGTAAAAAATATGTTAGACCATGATATCCATTCTATTTTAATTACACGTGTCGACCAAGAAAAAAGTGAAGCTATCTTAAAAGAATTTCCACAAATGATTTATGATTCTTTATCGCACATTTGTTATATCGATGAAGATCAAAAAGAAATCAATAAAGGAAAAATTGTTGTTGTTTGTGCGGGAACATCAGACTTGCCAGTTGCTCGTGAAGCTATGCTTACAGCTCAATTTTTAGGTAACGAAGTTGAACTTGTCAGTGATGTGGGTGTTGCCGGTATTCATCGTTTGTTTCATCGTTTAGATATCATTCAAAGTGCAAATGTTTTAGTTGTATGTGCAGGAATGGAAGGGGCCCTTGCTTCCGTTGTTGGAGGACTTGTGGATAAACCAGTTATTGCTGTACCGACATCCATTGGTTATGGTGCTAATTTTGAAGGATTATCAGCTCTTCTTGCGATGCTTAATAGCTGTGCGAGTGGGGTTAGTGTTGTTAATATTGATAATGGATTTGGGGCAGGATTTATGGCTCATACCATTAATTGTTTAGGAGGAAAGAAATAGTGAAAGTATTATATTTTGATTGTAGTAGTGGAATTAGTGGAAATATGACTTTAGGAGCGTTATCTGAATTGATTGATGACCCTCATTATTTAGTTAATGAATTAAAAAAATTAAATGTAGATGGGTATCATATCCATATTTCTAAAGAAAAGAAAAATGGGATTACAGGAACTTATGTTGATGTTCATTTAGAACACGAACATCATCATGAACATGAGCATGAACACTTACATCATGAACACGCTCATCACCATCATCATGAACATCGTAATTTATTCGATGTTAATAAAATTATTGATGAAAGTGAAATTGACGAAAAAGCAAAAGATTTGGCTAAACGTATCTTTTTAAGAGTTGCCAAAGCTGAAAGCAAAGTTCATAATGAAACATTAGAAAATGTTCATTTTCATGAAGTAGGAGCCATTGACTCTATTGTTGATATTATTGGAACAGCGATTTTATTATGTAAAATTAATCCGGATGTTATTTATAGTAGTGTCGTTAATGATGGTTATGGATTTATTGAATGTGCTCATGGAATGATTTCTGTCCCTGTACCTGCAACATCTGAAATCTTTGCAGCAAGTAATGCTATCACTCGACAAATTGATGTAGATACAGAACTTGTTACACCAACAGGTGCTGCAATCATCGCAGAAATTGCGAGTGAATTTACTACAATGCCTGCTATGAATGTTCAAAAAGTAGGTTGGGGAACGGGTACAAAAGATTTGGTAATTCCAAATGTTTTAAAAGTATCCCTTGGAGAAATTAAAAAAAAAACGAAATTATAGTCATGGAAACCAACATTGATGATTGTAGTGGAGAAATGCTAGGTTTTGTAATGGAACAGCTTTTAGATCAGGGAGCTTTAGATGTTTTCTTTACTTCTATCTTTATGAAAAAAAATAGACCAGCTTATCGCTTGACGGTCGTTTGTAATGAAGAAAAGATGGGTCTCTTACAAAAAGTGATTTTTACGCAAACAACAACTATTGGTATTCGGTATCGTAAGGAACAAAGAACTGTTTTAAAAAGACAAATTAAAGAAATCGAAACACCTCTTGGAAAACTTCAAGTAAAAGAAGTAGAAATTGATGGTGAAAAAAGATGTTATCCAGAATATGAAAGTGCTAAAAAATTAGCGTTAAAACATCAATGTTCTTTACAGGAAATATATCATCTTGTTAAATAAAGGAGAATTTATGACAAGTCAGTTAAATAAAATTGCAGATTATTGGAATCAACGTTCTTTTGGTTATTCTTTGGATAACCAAGAAGAACTTTTACATGATCAAGAAAAATGGATAGAATTAATAAATCGTTATCTAAAAATAAATAAAGGAATGAAAGTGTTAGATTTAGGGTGTGGCCCAGGATTTTTTTCTGTTATGCTTACAAATTATGGATGTCAAGTTATCGGTATTGATTACAGTGACAAAATGTTGGAGGAAGCAAGAAATAATGCAGGTAAATTTAAAGCGAATGTCGAATTTCAAAAAATGGATGTTCAAAATTTAGCTTTTCAGGATGAAACTTTTGATTTGGTTATCACACGTAATGTGACATGGAATTTAGAAAAGCCAGTACAAGCTTATAAGGAAATATTGAGAGTCTTGAAAAATAAAGGGCATCTTTTAAATGTTGATGGTAATCATTATTATCACTATCAAGATCGAGATTATAATAGGTCAGGGCATAGTGATCATCAACATATGGAAGGAATTGATGTTTCTATTATTGATAATATTGCTAAAGAATTAAAGTTATCTTATGTTTTACGACCTCAATATGATATAAAAATTCTAAAGGAAATCGGTTTTCAACAAATTGAAAGTGAAATACTTTCAAAAGAAAAAACAAAGGAAGGAAAAGAATTGATTCGTCAATTCTTAATACATGCGATTAAATAATGAAAAGAATTTTATCATTATTTTCAGTTCTTTTCTTGGTGACACTTGTTACCTTTATTATGACAAATTTGGCACCAAGTGATAGTGCTGAAATGTATTATTTATCTAAAGGAATTACACCTAGCGAGGAAGTTTTAAATGAAACACGACATGAAATGGGTCTCGATAAAAATATTGTTGTTCGCTATGTTGACTGGTTGAATGATTTTGTTCATGGTGATTTAGGTTATTCTTATCATTATGGACAAGATGTGAATCAACAAATGTTATCAAAGTTACCAAATACTTTAAAATTAGCGATGTTTTCATTTGTTGTTGTTTTAGCTTTTTCGATTCCTTTAGGAATTTATAGTGCTACTCATCGTCATAGTTTGATTAATTCTATTTTAAAAAATATCTCTTTTTTAGGTTTATCTTTACCTAATTTTTGGTTAGCGCTTCTTTTAATTCTGCTTTTTTCAGTAAAGATTCAATTGTTTCCTGTTATTAGTGGAAGTAGTTTAAAAGGTCTTGTTTTACCTGTTTGTTGTTTAAGTTTTCCGCTGATTTGTTCTTATACAAGAATGATTCAAAATGCTATTTTAGAACAATTAAATCAAGATTATATTATTGGACTCAAAGCAAGAGGAATGAAACAATCAGAAATTTTATTAAAGCATGTTTTACCTCATGTTTTTACGACACTTTCTTCTTTATTAGGTCTTTCTATTGGACATTTACTTGGTGGAACGGCAATTATTGAAACGATTTTTTCATATCAAGGTTTAGGTAACATGGTTGTAGAAGCTATTCGTTATCGTGATTATCCAATTATTCAAGCTTATGCAATTTATATGGCATTGATCTATGTTTTTGTTAATCTATTTGTTGATATTTTTCAACAAGTATTAAATCCACGATTAAGGAGGCGTTTCAATGAAAAGAAAGTTAAAAATTGAGATTGGTCTTGCTGTTTTATTATTACTTATTGCTCTATTTGGTTCTTTTTTAGCGCCTTATGATCCTTTAAAAGTTAATTATGATTTCTCTTTACAACCACCAAGTTTCTTACATATTTTTGGTACAGATAAATTAGGAAGAGATGTTTTTAGTCGTATTCTTTGTGGTGCAAAAACTTCTTTTGGTTTGACTTTTTTGATGTTGTTTTTAATTGTTTTTATTGGAATGATTGTTGGCTTAATTGCAGGCTTGTCTAATGATAAAGTTGAATCTTTTTTTAATAATATAATTAATGGATTACTTGCTTTTCCTGATACGATTTTTGCCATTGCAATAGTAGGAATCGTCGGGGCAGGTCTCTTTAATACAGTATTTGCTTTAGCACTTATTTGGTGGACAAAATATGCAAGATTGACTCTTGCTCTTGTCAAACAAGAAAAGAAAAAGAATTATTTAGTGATATCTAAAATGTCGGGTGTCCCACCACTTCAAAGAATCATTCGTTATCTGTTACCTAATATTTTATCACAAATACTTGTAACAGCTTTTTTAGATATTGGAAATATGATGATTTCACTTGCAGGTTTAAGCTTTTTAGGACTTGCTAGTCAGCCACCACAACCTGAATGGGGAGCGATGCTTTATGAAAGTAAACAATTTATGCAAGTGGCTCCTTGGATGATGTTTTTTCCAGGACTTGTTTTATTTATTTGTGTGCTTATTTTTAATTTATTATCAGAAGATATAAGGGATTATTTAGATCCTAAACATTATGAGGAGAAGTTATGAAGAAAATAAAATTATTACTTTGTTTATTTATGTTAACAACTTTATGTGGATGTTCTAATTCAAACAAAAATGAATCAAGTAAAACACTTAATGCTGCTATGTTTTGGATTTCAACATCTTTAGATCCTACAAATAATTATGATGGTTGGGTTTTAAGTCGTATTGGGGTAGGAGAAACATTGTTAAAACTTAATGAAAAATATGAAGTGGAACCATATCTTGCAAAATCCTATGAACAAATTGATGATACAACTTGGAAATTGACTTTAAAAGATTCTATTACTTTTTCAAATGGTAAAAAAGTAACAGGAGAAAATGTCAAATCATGTTTAGAAAGAGCTTTTGAAAAAAATACAAGAGCGATTGATTATTTTGATTTAAATCATGTTGAAGCAAAGGGGCAAGATATTTATCTTTATTTAAATAAATCAAGTGGGGCAATCTTAAATAATCTTTGTGAACCACTCTTTACTATTTATGATGCAAGTCAAAGTGAAGAAGATATTGCGAGTCATCCAATTTGTACCGGCCCTTTTGTGGTGGATGATTTTGTTTCAGAAAAAACAATCGATACAAGCAAAAATAAAAAATATTACGATGGTAAAGCAAAACTTGATCATGTTCATTTTAGTCAAGTGGCAGATTCTGATGCACGTGTTTTAGCGTTACAATCGGGTGAAGTTGATCTTGCTAATACGATTGATTATTCAAGTTTAAAATTATTTAGAAATAATAAAGATTATCAGGTTTTAGAAGTTTTAGGGCCACGTACAAATGTTATTTATATGAATAATGAAACAACATTTTTAAGTGATTTAACGATTAGAAAAGCTTTATCTTATAGTGTAAATCGTAAAAGTATTGTTAAATTGATTGGGGGAAAAGAAGCAACTGGTCTTTATTCAAGTGCATTACCTTATGGAGATGTTTCTAATGGCTATAGTCTTAATTTAAAAGAAGCCAATCGTCTTTTAGATGAAGCGGGCTATGTTGATACGAATAATGATGGTATCAGAGAAAAAGATGGACAAGAAATCATTTTAAATTATTATGAAAGCGCGGATCATGGTTCAGCAGATGCAAATATTATTGCGCAATCTATGCAAAGTGAAGCAAAAAAGATTGGTATTAAAATTAAACTTAATCAAGTTGAAAATGTGAATGATATTAAAGCAGCAGGAACTTTTGATTTATGTTCGGCTAATGATTCAAGTGCACCTACAGGTGATCCAGAAATCTTTATTCAACAACGTTATTTATCAACGGGTTCAAGTAATACAGGACGTTATAAAAACTCAAATCTTGATAATTTGATTCAACAATTTTCCACAACTTATGATTTAAAACAAAGACAACAACTTGCTATTCAAGCAAGTGAAATGATTTTAGATGATGCTGCCAATATTTATGTTTCTTATGTTCCTTTAAATACGGTAACTTCTTCTAAGGTCAAAGGAGCTATTTGCCATCCGGTTGATTATTATATGATTACAAAGGATATTGATCTTAAATGAGTATATTAAATTATCAAAATTTAACATTGACTTATAATGAACAAGAAATTTTACATCATATAGATTTAATGATTCCTAAAAATCAAATTACAGTTATTGTCGGTCAAAGTGGTAGTGGGAAATCAACATTACTTAAAGCAACAATGGGATTGTTAAGTGATGATGCAAAAATTATAGAGGGTAAAATTTTATTTGAAGAAGATAATTTATTAGAAAAGGATTTAGATTGTTATAGAGGGAAAAAAATAGGCATGATTTTTCAAAATCCTTTAACTTATTTTGATGATTATCAAAATATTGAAGAACATTTCTATGAAAGTTTACATACTCATTTTAAATATTCTAAAAAACAGTCAAGAGAAATAGCTATTCATTATTTAAAACAAATGGGGCTAGAAAAAACTATTTTAAACAAGTATCCTTTTGAATTATCAGGAGGAATGGCTCAAAGAGTGATGATTGCTTTAGTATTATGTTTACAACCTTCACTTGTTTTGGCTGATGAACCGACAAGCAGTTTAGATGTCGTTATTCAAAAACAAATTTTAGATTATCTTTTAAATTTAAAAAAACAAACAACTTTTGTGTTTGTAACACATAATATTCAAGTAGCACGTTATATTGCAGATCAAATAGTTGTTATTAAAGATGGAATGATTGTAGAAAAAGGAAATGTAGAGACTCTTTTTAATGCTCCTAAGCATCCCTATACAAAGTCACTATTATGAAAGGAAAAGAATAATGCGTTTATTTGAAGCTAAAGATCTTACAAAAAAATACGATAAGACTGTTTTAAATCATCTTGATTTTAGCATTGATGAAGGTGAAGTTGTTGGTATTATTGGTGTTAGTGGATGTGGAAAAAGTACCCTTGCAAGACTTGTTTCAGGTATTGAAAAACCTTCTTCAGGTTCTTTATTATATCAAGGAAAAACAGTTGATTTTAAAAAGAGTCGTAAAGATATACAACTTATTCTTCAAAATCCAATTGAAAGCTTTTCGCCACGAATAAAAATCAAACAGTTTCTTTATGAACCTTATCATTATTTTTATCATTTAAATAAAAAAGAAGCGATGACTGCTATTAAAAAGATATTAGAACAAGTAGGTATGGATGAGACTTGTTTGGGAAAATATCCTCATGAATTAAGTGGAGGACAGTTACAAAGAATATCAATTGCTAGAGCATTGATTATACAACCCCAATTACTTATTTGTGATGAAATTACCAGCAGTCTCGATCAAGTGATTCAAAGAGATATTATCGAATTATTAAAACAATGTGTTTATAAATATCATATGGCTATTCTTTTCGTTAGTCATGATCTCTCATTGGTTCATGAGTTTTGCCATCAGGTTCTTGTTTTAAAAAATGATGGAAAAATCATAGAAAAAGGAACAATACAACAATTATATAAAAGTGAAAATGAAGTTGTACAAAACTTATTAAAAGCAGCTTATTTAAGTGGTTAGGATATTTTGAAATATCCTTTTTTCTTTACAATGACAAGAAGATATTGTTATAATTATAACAAGAGTTATATATAACGTTAGTTATAGAAAGGAGGCTTTTATGCCAGCAAAAAGAAAAACACAAAAAGAAGATATTTTAAAAGCAAGTATTTCGATTATTAGCCATGAAGGACTCAATGCTTTAAATGCCAGAAAGATTGCAAAGAAATTGGGCTGTTCAACACAACCACTTTTTTATATTTATGAGAATATGGATGTTTTAAAAAAAGATGTGATAGATGAAATTGTAAAGATTTTTGATCGAGAAGTTTTAAAAAGTGAAACAGGTCAATTAGAATACAAGGATATTGGAATCAATTATATTCGTTTTGCTAAGGAAGAGCATGAATTATTTAAAATTATGTTTAACCGAAAAATAAATGAAGGAGCATTTGATTTTATTGATTTAACAGGATCAGCAAAGACAATCCTTGAAACAATCTCTAAACAAACGGGTATGTCAAATGAAGATGCCAAACAATTCCATTTAAGAATGTGGTTATATGTCAATGGGATTGCTAGTTTAGCAGCCAATCAGACCGTTGAATTTAATGATGAAGAAATTATAGATTTGTTGAAGGATCAATATGTTTCAATGCTTCTTTATGAAGTAAAAAAAGGAAATGTAAAAGAAGAAATTTTGGTACAACTTGCAAAAAAGAATAAGGAAGGAAAAGAATGATGGAAAAAGTAATAGAGGTTTCACATCTTACAAAAGAGTATAAAAATTTAAAAGCAATTGATGATTTATCCTTTAATGTTTATCAAGGAGAAATTTTAGGATTATTAGGACCTAATGGTTGTGGAAAAAGTACAACTATTAACTCTATTTTATCATTACTTAAATATCAAGAAGGATTTATTAAGGTTTTTGGTAAAGAGATGAAACCTGATTCTTATGATTTAAAAGCAAAGATAGGAGTTATTTTTCAAGAAGTAGCTGTTTTTGATGAATTGAATGTTTATGATAATATCAATTATTTTTGTGGTTTATATATTCGAGATAAAAAACAAAGAAAACAATATGTTGATGATGCAATTAGCTTAGTAGGATTAAATGATTTTAAAAAGTTCTTACCTAAACAACTTTCCGGAGGTTTACTTCGAAGATTAAACATTGCCTGTGGGATTGCCCATAAGCCTAAACTGATCTTTTTAGATGAACCAACTGTTGCAGTTGATCCACAAAGTCGTAATCATATTTTAGATGGTATAAAAAAATTAAGAGATCAAGGGGCTACAATTGTTTATACAACACATTATATGGAAGAAGTAGAAATACTTTGTGATCGTATTATTATTTTAGATAAAGGAAAGATCATTGCTCAAGGAACAAATGATGAATTAAAGAAAGAAGCAAATATTGAGGAAAAGATTGAACGTGTAGGTCCAACTCTTAATGACGTTTTTCTAAAATTAACAGGAAAGGAATTGAGGGATTGATGTTTATTCATAATCTAAAGTATACAGTTAAAATACTTTTTAAAAATAAAGTTCTTATTTTTTGGATGTTTGCTTTTCCTATTATTTTAGGTATTTTCTTTCACATGGCTTTTGAAAATATTGAAAAAGACGAAGCTTTACAAGTTTTTGATATTGCAGTTATTGACAATAAGGAATATCAAAACCAAACAATTTATCAAGAAACCTTTAAAGAGCTTTCTGATAAAAAAAATAAGGATCAGTTATTTCATATTCATTATGTAAATAAAAAAGAAGCGAATCAGCTTTTAGAAGATAATGAAATAGAAGGATATGTTCTCTTTAATAAACAAGAACCACAAATTGTGATTAAAGAAAATGGTATGGAACAAACAATCTTGCAATTTGTTATGGATGAAATTAAACAAAATAAGAGGATGATAGAAGATTTAACAAAGAAACAAATTGAAGATGAAATACAACAAGGAAACTATAATTTTAATGTTCAACAAATTGTACATGATATTCTTCAAAAGCTCAATAACCAAGAAGTATCTTTAAAAGACACATCAAGTAGTCATTTAAGTTATATGCAAATTGAATATTATACCTTAATTGCCATGGCTTGTATGTATGGTGGGATGTTAGGTTTAACAGCTATTAATAATCAATTGGCGAATATGTCCGCTAAAGGGAAAAGAGTTTCTGTTTCACCAAATAAAAAAGGAATACTTGTCTTATCTTCAGCACTTGGTTCTTATTTAGTAAGCCTTGTTGGTTTAGCAATTCTTTTAATCTTTTTAAAATTTGGTTTAAATGTTGAATTTGGTAGTCAATGGCTTTATATAATCATTCTTTCTTTAGTTGGTGATTTAGCAGGTATTTCGATGGGAATATTTATTGCTTCTGTTTTTAGAGTTTCTGAACAAGCAAAAACAGGAATTAATATTGCGATTTCTATGTTTTTCTCGGTTCTATCTGGGATGATGGGTGTTACTTTAAAATATGTTATTGATAAAAATATACCTATTGTTAATCTTATCAATCCTAATAATTTGATTACCGATGGTTTTTATGCTTTATATTATTACAATACATTTAATCGATATATCAGAGATATTTGTTGTTTAGGAGTATTTATTATTGTATGTTTATTTATTTCTTTTAGGGCTTTAAGGAGGGAACAATATGATTATATTTAGTACCGTTTTTAAAATCTTAAATAAATTAAAAGGAAACTTAATTCTTTATACAGTGATCTTACTTGCAATTACATTATTTAATACAACTTCTGGTAATATGAATCATTATGAGGCAACAAAACCAGATATTTTGATTGTAAATAAGGATCAAAACAATGAAATAACCAAAGGATTTGTTTCGTATTTAAAAGAACAAGCGTCATTAAAAGATATTGACATCAATGATCAAGAAAAAGTAGACGATGCATTGTTTTATCGTGATATAAGTTATGTTGTGTATATTCCTGAAAACTTTGGTGATGATCTTGTAAATGATAAAAATCCAACGATTGAATATAAATCAAATGGTAATGAAAATGCATCTTTTACCCAAATGTTAATTGAAAAATATATAAAGACAGTCAATCTTTATAAAGAACATTATCAAGGTAAAGCTTTAAATCAAAAAGTCAAACAAGTGATTAACCAAAAAACAAAAGTAAAACTCAACACATCCTTAGATAGTTCTAAATTGAATCAAGTAAATGTTTATTTTAATTTCTTAAACTATGCCTTACTTGCTGGGGGAGTTTATTGTATGACAATGATTCTTGCAAGTTTAAATCAAGAGGGTGTACGTAAAAGAACAATTATGAGCAGTTTTTCATATCGTAAATATAATTGGATTGTTTTTGCTTCTTTAGGTCTTGCTTCTTTTATTGTATGGTTAGCCTATATGATTATTAGTTTTATCTTATTTAAAGAAATTATGTTAAGTGGGAATGGGATTGCTTATATTTTAAATTCATTTGTTTTTTCAATATGTAGTTTGGCCGTAGGATTCTTAATTGGAACTATTACCCATAATAAGCAAGCTATTGGAGGTATTGTCAATGTTGTTGCTTTAGGAACATCGTTTCTTTGTGGATGCTTTGTGCCAATGTCATTTATGCCAAGTTATGTTTTAAAGATTGCTCATATTTTACCAACGTATTATTTTGTACAAAATAATGAACTTATTAAAACATTAGAATATTTTAAATTAGAAACATTACAACCAATAATTATTAATGGTATTATTGTTTTAGGATTTACCTTAAGCTTTGTTTTGATTACCTTAATGATTAGTAAAAGAAAACAAAAGATTGGGTGAGTGTATGAAAGAATTTCTATTAATTGTTGTCATTGTTATTTTGATGAATACAAAGAAACAAATATCAAAAGATCGTTATTTAAGTTTAGGAATGTTAATGGGAAGCAATAGGATACTATTTTAAAAAGGACAAGTAATAAAAATGGAAAAGAATGAATTGTTAATAAATATTTACAAAATTCACACAACATATTTAGGTATATCAAGAATTAAAAGAAATTTAGGAATTGAAGAAGATGTTGTAGAATTTTGTAAGAATAAAGTTTTAGATAAAAAGAGTTTGATATATCGTAAAGGGAAAAACTGGTATATTGAAAATGGTGCTATAAAAATAACAATTAATGCAACAAGCTATACCATTATTACGGCACATATAATAAAATAGATTTTCACAAGTTGTGCACATTATGCACATTTTATTCACATTGAAATTAAAATATAAAGTTAGGTTATCATCATTTTGATATAGGACAATCATATGGTAATGAAAAAGGTATAGGCAAAGATATCCGTAAACATGTCAAGTAACCAAAGAAAGTATTGTCCAAACCATTGAAACAACGGGACTGGGTTATTTAGATAGGATGATTATTCATAGAGCTTAACCTTAGGAGAAAGTCAATCAAAGCGATGATTGTTATCTAGAAGGAAATAAAATTGCTTGTAAAGCTTTAGAAGATGTTTATAAGGAAGGAAAGTTAAAAGTAATTTGTGAAATTTTATATGAAGAATTTCGTGCAGAACACATGGATTTTATTGATGGTCTAGCTACTAATACTTCTATTTTAGATGAAGATTAAAAAGTGTTGTTATTTGGGTTTTCTATAGAGCGTAACGATTAAAAGATATTGACAATTTGTTAGTATCTTTTTTCTTGACAATCTTTTTTATAATTATATAATTACCAATGATAATTAACATTGGTAATTAATAGGAGAAATTAATGAAAAGCGAAAAAGTAAAAGAAATGTTAGATAGCTGTTACATGGCTAAAAGGATTTTAGATATGTTGCCTAAACTTCCTGAAGGAGTTTTACCATCCTATGTACGTTATTTAGAAACGATTATCGAACTTGAAGAAAAAAATCAAAAAGTGAAGGTTTCAGATGTGAGTGAAGTTTTAAATCTTCCTCGTCCGGGAGTTACACGTACAATTAATGCAATGGAAGAAAAAGGATATTTAAAAAAAGAAACAGCTAAACATGATGGACGTGTCACTTATGTGACCGTTACAAAAGAAGGAAAAATGATTTTTGAAAAATACAATAAAGATTATTTTCAAAAATTAGCCTTGTGTTTGAATCATGTTTCTAATGATGAAGCAGATTGTATGATTCAAACTATTGAAAAGTTTTATGAAATTATGTGTGAAGGGAGAGAAAAATAATGGATCACTCTAAATCGGATTTTACACAGGGAAGTATTTTAAAAAAATTAACGTTGTTTATGATTCCTGTTTTAGGTGCGCTTATTTTACAAGCGGCTTATGGAGCGGTTGATTTACTTGTTGTTGGAAGGTTTGGAACAACAGCAGGACTTTCAGCAGTTTCTACAGGAAGTCAAGTTTTAAACTTGATAACATTTGTGGTAACACAATTTGCGATGGGAATTACAGTTTTAATTGCAAGATATATTGGTGAAAAGAAAATGAATTCGATTGGTGCTTTAATAGGAGGAGCAACGGTAGTTTTTGCAATTATTTCTGCAATTATATTTGTAGTTATGATTACGTTAGCATCACCAATTTCAACTTTAATGCAAGCACCTAAAGAAGCACTTGGTTTAACTGCTACTTATGTAAGAATTTGTGGGGCAGGTATTTTCTTTATTGTTGCTTATAATCTATTATCAGCAATCTTTAGAGGTTTAGGCGATAGTAAATCACCTCTTTTATTTGTGGCAGTTGCCTGTGTTATTAATATTATTGGTGATTTAGTTCTTGTTGCAGGATTACACTTAGATGCAGCAGGAGCCGCCATGGCCACTGTCTTTGCCCAAGCAATCAGTGTTGTGTTTGCTTTAATGTTATTATTTAAAAGAAAATTACCATTTAAAATTACAAAGCATGATTTTAAAATCAATCCACATTGTGTTCAAGCTTTAAAAATTGGATTACCATTAGTGCTTCAAGAATGTTTAACACAAATTTCATTTTTAGCTTTATGTGCTTTTATTAACCGTTTAGGATTAGAAGCATCATCCGGTTATGGTGTTGCTTGTAAAATCGTTAACTTTGCCATGTTAGTACCAAGTTCATTAATGCAATCAATGGCTTCTTTTGTTGCCCAAAATGTGGGTGCTGGTGATGAAAAAAGAGCAAAACATGCAATGTTTACAGGAATGGGTATTGGCTTAATAATTGGTGTTGTTGTCTTTATCTCAGTTTTATTTAAAGGAGATTTACTTACAAGTATTTTTACAACAGAAAAAGCCGTTATTTTACAAGGGTATGCTTATTTAAAAGGATTTGCTATTGAAACAATTGTAACAGCAGTATTATTTAGTATGGTTGGTTATTTTAATGGTCATTATCAAACGGTATGGGTCATGGTACAAGGACTTATTCAAACACTTCTTGTACGTTTACCACTTTCTTACTATATGTCAATTCAACCACATGCAAATTTAACAAATATTGGTTTAGCTGCACCAATTGCGACAATTGTTGGTATTATACTAAATGTATGTTTCTATATTTATTTAAGTAAAAAAATGAAAAAAGAAAATGCTTAGGAAGTGTGAAAAACACTTCTTTTTTAATAAGAAGAATTTTTTGTGTTGAAGCTACTGTTGCCATTGCTGTTGCAATTGAAGAAGCTGTAAATATTGATGAATATTTTATTGCTCTATCTTTACAAGTACACTGAAAATTAATGGATTTTCAGTGTAATTGTAAAACACCTGTTATAAGTATATTAGATGAAAAAATGCTGAATACGTTTTAATCAGCATTATTTTTATTTATAAAATTTTCCATTAAAAAATCTTTAAATTGTTTTTTATGTACATCATTATCCGCAATTTGAATACGTCCACCAAAACCGATGATCCATGAATAAAATGTACTATTTATAATGTGTCTTACTTGGACTATCTATTTTCTTTTTATTATGATAAAAAACGTTGATATATCAATACTTTCAGCTGATTACATATTAGTTGATTTTGCTTTTTGGCATACTTTTGACATCTTTTGTTTTGAAAACATCGTTTACAGTATCTAATTTCTTGTTTTCTTTTAGATGAGTATAGATATCTAAAGTAGTCTTAATATTACTATGTCTTAATAATTCCTGGGTAGTTTTTATATCTACATTATTTTCATATAAAGTGGAAGCAAATGTATGTCTTAGGTCATGACAAGTAAACCCATATTTATTTTTTAAAATCCTATTAAAATAGCTAACATAATAGAATTGATTATTTTTTTGACAAATATATTCATTATGATGCGTTTTCAAATATTCCAATAATATTTCTTTTAATTGGTTATTCAAAGGTATAGTGTCTTTTGATTTTTTTGTTTTCAATTTTGAAACAACTTTATATTCCTTTATATTCCTTCCTGAATAGATCAATTGATTATGAATGTTTATTTCATTATTTTCAAAATCAATATCACTTTCTTTCAATGCTAGAATTTCAGCGATTCTCATGCCTGTATAATATCCAATAGCAATGGTAATTGCATAGCTATCATCCAACTCATTATATGCTTGAATAAAAGTTTCAAAAGGAACTATCTTTTTTTCTTTTTCTTCTTTTTCAGCCCATTTAAATGTTACAAGGTTCATGGGTGAACTGTCTATATATTCCATTTTAATTGCAAATGAAGTTACATTTTTAACGATGTATCTGACAGTTTTAACTGTTGAAAATGTCATTTCTTCTAAGCTATTGAAAATACTTTGTAAAAAAGCATAATTGCTGAACAAGTTTATTTTAGAATTTCCAAACGAGTTTTTTATATACTTGTCAAATGTAACTTTCTTTCTTCTAATTGTGTTTAATGATAAGTTTTTTCCTTCAGATTCCATAAATTCTTCAAACACATCATTAAATGTTTTATTTGTTCCTTGATTCAAAGTGCCTTTTTCTTTTAATCTAGCCTTCATTTCAGTCTCATGTATCTGTGCCTCTTTTTTTGTTAAAAACCCACTTTTAGAATAATACTTTCTTTTGTCAAACATGTCTCTGTAATAAAAATAAACTTGATAAGTATATCCGTTTTTTGCTTTTTTTGCAGGTCTTTTTCTAATCATATATCACGACTCCTCTCATATTTTGTATAATAAAACGCCCATAACGAAAAAAACAGGCGTAATATCTAATTTAAACTTCTAAACTTGTCTATCTTGAAAGCTTCTATCATTTGCATGATGTCATCCATATCTTCAGGAGATATCTCATGATCAACAGCAAATATTGAATTTTCATAGACATCTATATAAGAATCCAGCATATCAGGATGATTATCATAAATGTAATCCAGGTTTTTATCGTGGTTGGTATTTTTCATATTATTGTTTCTTTAGTTCAACTACTTTGCTGACACCTTGCATAGAAGCGGTAAATGAAAGAATATCATTTTTATATGTA
Source organism: Faecalibacillus sp. MSK20_93 (assembly GCF_020589945.1). Taxonomy (NCBI): domain Bacteria; kingdom Bacillati; phylum Bacillota; class Erysipelotrichia; order Erysipelotrichales; family Coprobacillaceae; genus Faecalibacillus; species Faecalibacillus sp. MSK20_93. The sequence goes on from NZ_JAJDKA010000005.1 coordinate 60,102, forward strand.
AATTCTTTTGTATCATCATTTGAAGCTAATAGTGCATTTTTAGTTTTTTCATGGTCATTATTAGATACCCATGAATATTCACTATTGGCAGTAGTAGGAGCATCATATGAACCAACCCAATAAGTTGCTTTTGTTTTTCCTTCATCCGTCACCCAATCGATAGAAATAACGTTATCAGAAATTGTAGCTTCCATCCATGTGCCCTCATTTTCATCTGATTTCCAAGTCCCTGTTAAATTTAAAGGTTCTTTCTTTTCTTCTTTTTTTGTTGTAGTTGTTTCTTTTGAAGATAAATTGTCTTTTGAACTGCTATTTCCACATGCAGTTAGAGATAGAACTAAAGTTCCAATTAATACTAGACTTAATAATTTTTTCATTTGTTTTTCCTCTTTTCTTAATATTTTTATAATTTGAATTGATACCATATATTAGCTATACTTATATCAAAGAAAGGTGGTATAAGTATGAGTGATATTTATATTTATATTTTAGTAATTTTAATTACAGTTGGTATATGCAGCTTATTCGGTGTTTTTTATGTTTCAAAAGTCATTTCAAATCAACGCAGGCTTGAAAATGAGATAATTGAAACAACTAGAAAGGCAGTGAAAAAATGAAATTGATAATATGCACATTGTTATGTATAGGTACTATTTTCATATGTTGCAACATCATTAGCCATCAATTAGAAACAATTGTACTGAAACATGAGATAGAACTGATTGAGTTGGCTAAAAAAGAACTATCAAAAGTTATAGACATAGATCAATAAAATTTTTTCCTAAAGGGGTTAATTCTAGGATTCCTTTTTGAATATCAAAATCTCTACATTCAAAATCAGGGTTCTCTATATTTTTAAGTATTTCTTGTTTTGTGTTTTTAAAAAAAACGTTATCTTTATAAATTTGATAGAAATTGTTATCAGTAAGCCAGTTCTGAAAATCAAGGCTGACAAGACCTAAACGTTGTAAATTAATTAACGAATCAGAATATTTGCGTATATTATCTGGATTATCGTGAATAAATACATATTTTTCATAATATTTTTCGCCAATAGTTTTTAAAATAAGCCTATAATTAACGATAGGTAACGCACTTGTTTTCTTATCTCTAAAAAGAGTAAGAATCATTGCTTCTTTATGAGATATTTGTTTAATTGCTTCAACAAAATATGGTGAAATCTTGTCATTATCTCTATCATCACATGATGCAGCAATTAATTTTGCAAACATTTCTTTGAATTGTGCTTCTTCATAGTAATATTTAGATGCTTCAATAGCAGGACCAATGATATACATTGTTGGTTCCTTTAAATTGTCTTGAGGAATAGCTTCAATGTTTTTATTTATTTCTTTTTTGAATTCTTCTAGATTTTTTTCTTGTCTAATTTTTTGCATTTGTCCCCATACACCTAACCATCCAAAAACACCATCAACTAAAAGTCCTATGTTTTCTCCAATACTTTTTGAAGTTGGTCTAACAATATCGCTAGCTACATCTTTTCCTAACTTTGCTGCTTGTTTTGCGCTTTCTACTGCAAATGTTGTTTCGCATAATTGTTTATCTTTTTCATCCATTTACAATCCCTCCTTCCTCTTAATTTTGATTATTTTTTGTATTCACCATTTTTTCTTGTTTTTTTGTTTTTATCTTCTTCATTTACATAAATATGAACATTTGTTTGATTTTTTTCTTTTAATAAACCTATTATTTCTTGATTTTGTTCTTTCAGTTTTTCAATTTCGCCATGCAAATCTTCATTCAATGGATTTAACGATTCCAATTTATTGGATATTTCATCAAGTTTACTATTAATGTCATCTTTAAATTGAATGGTCTCCTCATTACTTTTTCTTGTTTGTTGTATAGATTCACCTATGCTAAATAATGAAATACCAAATGCTAAAATAGCAAATCCATTATAAATACCAGAATTATTTTTTATTAAGTGACAAAAAAATTGTATAAGGTTGCTAATCATAACTACGAAACCAAAAAGGGAAAATAATAGACTGAGCGTAATGAATATATTGTCCAAATTATTATTGATGTACTCTTTTACTGAGAGTGAGTTGTTTTTTTTATAGTCAATAATAAAATATCCAATAAAAATAAATATAAGTATAATTACAATAATACTAATGATTGTATTCATTATCTTAACCTCCTAAAATTTTCTCATTCAGTGAATACCAGACTTTAAAGGTATTCTTTTTTTATTAAATCGTCAAAATAAGTTGTTTTTATTAAGACTAAATTTATTTTTTCACAATTCATTTTAATTATTTATGTTTGTCATAACACCATAAAATTTATTTGCTTTTTCAAGTGAAGATAATAAAAATACTGTATTTAATCCTGTTTTTGATTTCATGTAAATATTTGCATATTCACAAATAGGATAGCGTACGTTATTTTTATATCTTTTATCAGGATTGCCATTTTTATTTACATACTTCCATGTATAATTAACTATTTTTGTATCATTAGGAACTTTTTGAGATTCAACAAATGTTGTTGATTTTCCATCAAATTCAATATCATCATATGGTATAGCACCGGCTTTATTATTTGATATTATTATTAATCTATCAGGGAAAATGTAATAAGATACTTTATTTGCATCAAAACGTATAGTATTGATATTTGTTTGTAAATAGAATGGTATTTTTTTGACAAGCTTTACTTTTTCTCTTGAAATATAATTTTTTGCTCCAGATGCAATTTTTTTATTTTTTACTTTTGATGTTTTTGTTTCAATCCATAAGCCATCACAACTAAGTAATGAATTCCATGCATTTATTTTTTCTTGAAGGACATCTTTAATATCATCTGTTATTTCATAAGTAATATCGATTTTTCTAAATAACATAAGATGTAATTTACCAATGAGTGCCATTAATGCAAATACAATAAAAAAAGGTAAGATGATAGTTAATGATAGACATATAATCAATGAGTAGTTATATATTTATATAAAATTTTAACATAAAAAAATGGATTTAAAAATTAATTTCTCTATATTTTGTTTGATACCACTTTTGCATAATGCTATGATTAAGAGAAAAAAAGCAAACGCTTAGGAGGAAAAAGAAATATTTGATAAATTATTTGAACCGATACAGATTCGTGGCATGGAATTAAAAAATCGTGTTATGATGTCTGCGATAGGCACGCATGAAAGTGTGGAAAGTGAAGGCAGAAAAAGTGTTATAGATAAGTTGATTGCTTATCATGTAGCACGTGCTAAGGGTGGCAATGGTTTAAATACGGTTGAGGTTACTGCTGTTGACAAAGCAAGTGCACATTTTGGATTTTTATTTATAGCTGAAGATAAGTATACTAATGGCTTAAAAAAATTAAATGATGTAGTACATGATGCTGGTGATAAAACATGTATTCAACTTTGGCAAGGAGGTTTAGCTGTTGCTTTAGATTAAAAAGCAAAAATTCTAGTTCCAAATGATATACCAGTAAATGCAGAATATACTATGCAAGAAATTACTTTTGAGAGATTATTAGATGTCATTAATAAGTTTGGTGAGGTAGCTAAATGTTCAGTTGAAGCTGGATTTGATTTTTTAGAATTTCATTGTGCTCATAATTATTTACCACACTCAATGCTTTCTAGTGGAATCAATCATCGAAGTAATGAATGGGGTGGGAGTTTTGAAAATCAATAGAAATTTCCACTTTAATGTATTAAAGCTATTCGTCAAAATATACCAGAAGACATGCCTCTATTTTTGAAAATAGATTGTCATGATGATATGCTTGAAAGTGGATTAATTCTTAAAGAAGTGATTGACTTTTGTAAAGATGCCAAAGAATATGGTGTCAATGTTTTAAATATATCACGTGGAAATATTATAACAGCTGTAACTCTTTATGAAGTAGCTCCTGTAGATATTAAAAATGGATTCAATGTAGAAGATGGTGAACGTATTCGTAAAGAAACAGGAAAGTTTACAATGCCTTGTGGACGTATCAATACTCCTGAAGTTGCTGAAAAGATATTAGAAGATGATAAAGCAGATTTAATTGTAATGGCGCGTGCGCAACTTGTCGATGCAAATTTTTGTAATAAAGCTAAAAATGGTCAAGTGAATCAAATTCGTTATTGTATTGGATGTAATCAAGGCTGTTATGATTACTTTTGTAATTCTTTGTATAATCCAAGTATCAAACATATTACGTGAATAAGAAATCCAGGATTATTAGAAGAAGCAACAGATAGTCTCTCTATGACTTTACATCCTAAAAAAGTTGTTATTGCAAATGGAAAAGAATATTTATAAGATGGTGTTATTATGGTAGTTGTTTTAAATCAAATGACACAAGTGATTATGAAAAACTTGACATATCAACTCATATTATTGGTGATTGTAAAAAAGCAAATTTTGCTTTGATGCGTTTAGAGATGCATGTTATGCAGTATTAGATATTAATAAATAATAATAAAACAGGATGAACAACAATTCTGTTGTAATATTCCTGTTTTTAAATTATTTTTAGAATTAGTATGGAACAATTATTAAATATGATAAAATTAGATAAAAGAAAGTTGATTATAATAGTTTAAAACCAAAGGAGATATGTCTATGTATTTTAAAGAACCGTTTGACAAAGAAAAAATTGAAAAACAACATGAAGAATTATTAAATATTTTTAAAGAAGATCTTTCAAATCTATCTGATAAAACAATTAAGAAACATGTACAAAATGTTGATTTTTTTATCAATGAATATTTATTAAATCGTAATAATGCAAATTATGAAGAAGTTAATAATGAAGTTGATTTGTTCTTTAGAGATTTCTTTATTAAAAAATGTATGTGGTCTTCACCAAATTCTATAAAAGAAACAGCAGCTAGTTTTAAAAAGTTTTATAAATCAATGATGAATCATGATAAATTTAAAAAAGATGACTATAAATGTTTATGCGATACCATTAAAGATGAAATGAAATCTTGGCAAGAATCATGTGATTACTATGATAGTGGAAAACCAAATTGGGATCCATTTAAATTTTAAAGGTAGGGTAATAAGAATTGTATAACGATAAGATTGAAATAGAAAGCCCTTATGGACATATTACCATTAGCTATGGTCGACATGATAAGCATCGAGTAAGAGTTCTTGATATAGATGGTGGTATGGAATCAGCAACTTATATAGAAGAAGAATTACAAAATGAATTACTTTTTGAATATATGTATTTATTTGATTTAATGTTTGATGAAAATTATTTAGAAGATAGACAAATTAATGATGTTTTATTAATTGGTGGTGGTGCTTTTCATTACCCTAAATATTTTTTAGCACATCATCAAGGAAATATTGATGTTGTTGAAATTAACAAAGTTCTTTATGATATTTCTAATAAATACTTCTATTTAGAAGAAACTATTAATAAATTTGATAAGAATAAAAATAGATTTCATTGTTATTTTGAAAATGGAAGAGATTATATAAATAGGAACAAAAAGAAATATGATGCTATTTTAAGTGATGTCTTTATTGGTGAAAATTTAGTATTAGAACTTCATTCATTGGAAGCAATCAAAAGAATAAAAGAATCTTTAAACCCACAAGGAATTTATATAACAAATATCATTGGTTCATTAAGTGGTAAATATAGTCAAAATATAAAGAATGTTGTAAAAACACTCAAACAATGTTTTAAATATATTTATGTCTTTAAAGCACAAGAAAAGAATGAGCATCAAAAAAGACAAAACTTAATCGTTGTTGCAGTAGATCAAGAAGTTCATTTTAATATTGTAAGTTATCATAATATTAATCAAAAGAAATATCATCAAGGAATGATCAATCATGTTGATGATATTGATTATACAAATGGACATATTTTAAGAGATAAAAATTTATTATAATTATTGTTTTATCTTAAAAAATATGATAAGTTTAATCCATGGGAATGAGGTTCTCCCTCGATTTATATCGAAACCGCTATTTGGCTAATGACTTCTGTGTAATACACAGGGTGATTAGCTTTTTTTGTAGGAGGAAACATTGAAAATAAAAAAGAATTATTAAAGTATATGATATTTGCAGGTATTATGGGAATCGTTGTAGGAGGTATTGATACTGTTTTTGGTAAAGGACTTATTTTAATAGGTGAGATACGAAATAAATATTTTTGGTATTTAATTCCTTTTTTACCAATTGCAGGAATAGTGATTACTTGGCTTTACTATCACTTTAATGAACTGAGTTTAAAAGGAATGACACTTGTCTTTGAAACAGGTCAACAAAAAAGAAAAGGGATTCCTTTAGCACTTATTCCTTTAGTTATGATTGGAACATGGTTAACTCATTTATTTGGAGGAAGTGCAGGTAGAGAAGGGGTGGCTGTAAAAATTGGAGCGACGATCTCTCATTATTTTACAAAATATTTTCATTTTCCTAAGAATGGAAAAGTTTTGTTGATTACCGGAATGGCAGCTGGATTTGCTAGATTATTTCAAACACCACTTACTGCTTTGTTTTTTGCTATGGAAGTTATGGTTATAGGTAAAATAGAGTATGAAGCTTTACTTCCAGGGGTTATAGCATCTTTTACTGCTTCTTATACGTCGCATTTTTTAGGATTGGAAAAGTTTAGTGTAAATATTCAACAAAGTATTAATATGAATGATTTAAAAAATATGATGTTAATGATTCTAGTAGGAATTATTTTGGGAATTGTTGGAAGAATATTTTCAACGTCGTTGATTGCTTTAAAAACATTTTTTAAAAATAAAATAGAAAATCCCTATAAAAGAATAGGTTATATTTCTATTTTATTAGTGATAGGGCTAATGATTTTTAAAGGAAGATACAGTGGCTTAGGCACAGATTTAATAGATTTATCATTTTATGGAAATGTGACTTATTATGATTGGTTTTTAAAACTTATTTTTACTGTTGTAACTCTTGCAATTGGATTTCAAGGTGGAGAAGTAACACCCTTATTTTCAATAGGAGCAACTCTAGGATTTATACTTGCCCCAATTTTTCATTTGCCTATTGAATTATGTGTAGCTTTAGGATATACGGGAGTTTTTGCTTCAGCAACAAATACTTTAATTGCACCAATGATGATTGGATTAGAAGTCTTTGGTGGGCATCAAATGATAGCATTTCTTATTATATGTATTTTTGCTTATTTAGTTAATGGAAATAAATCTATATATACTGCCCAAATCAAAAATTTTTAACAAACATTACATGATGAAAGGCTTTACATTTTGCTATTTCAAAGATAAAATAGTAATGGTGATGGAAAATGAAATTTGATGAATTATTTACAAAATTAAAGGTGAATCCATTAAAACTCATTGAGTCAATTGTTCATGCTGATGGATCATCAGTTATTTTGTTTAAAAATAGAAAAAGTGAAATCTTATATGTTAATGATCAGTTTTATCAAAAACATCCACAATTTAAAAATAATAAGGAAGCAGTTATTGGCAAAACTGATTTTGATTTGTTTCCGGATTCACAAGAACATGCTAAACAAGCTTTTGAAGATGAACAACGTGTCATGGAAACAGGACAAGCAATTAATGTTGTAGAAACTGAAGGAAAAAATCATGATGGCTATACGATTATTGCACATACAAGAAAATATCCGTTATATGATAGTCAAGGAGAAACAATCGGTGTTTTTGTTATTACAGAAGATATGACAAGTGATGTAAAGGCACTTAGAGAAAATCAAGAAAAAGCCAAAATTTTAACAAAGCTTAATGTTGAACTTTCACAAGAAAACGCTATAGATGCTTTAACACAACTTTATAATCGACGTTTTATTCATGCAGAATTAGATACGTTGCATAAAGAATATTTAGAAAATAATACACCATTTTCTATTTTGTTATTAGATTTAGATAACTTTAAAAGTGTTAATGATAATTATGGACATCATATTGGAGATGAAGTTATTAAACATGTTGGAACTGTTTTAAATAATATTAAACATCAAAAATATCCAACTATGGAGCCATGTCGTTATGGCGGAGACGAATTTTTAGTTATTCTACCAGCTTATCAAAAAGATGGGGCAGTTTCAATTGCCAGAGATATTAAAGATGCCTTTGATCATGTTATTTTACATGCTGGTGCTTATCATGATATCGTAAGATTAAGTATTGGCGTTGCTGGTATTCGTGATGAAGAAACAATACAAGATTTATTAAATAAATGTGATCAAAGAATGTATATTTCAAAAAGAGATGGAAAACGTCGTATTACTTATTGATGATAGTGTAAAAAGCTATCATCATTTTTTATTTTGAGATATAATAAAATCAACAAGGAAGTGATAAAAATGTATGAGGCAATCAAACAACTTGCACAAAAATACCATCAAGAAACAATTAATCAGCGCCGAGATTTTCACCACTTTGCTGAAAGAGGCTGGTTAGAAATACGTACAGCATGTCAAATTGCAACTACTTTAGAAAACTTAGGTTATGAGGTTTTAGTAGGAAAAGAAATTATGGATAAAGATGCGCGTATGGGATTACCGCCAGAAGCAATTTTTAATATTAATTATTTACGTGCTAAAAAAGAAGGGGCAAATCCTAAATATTTAGAACAAGTTAAAAATGGAATGACAGCTGTTGCAGGTATCTTAAAAAACGGTGTAGGGCCTGTTGTAGCTATTCGTTTTGATATTGATGCTTTAGGGCTTGTTGAAGATTCAACAGATGGGCATTATCCAAAACAAGAAGGTTTTTCTTCTTGTCATTTAGGAGCGATGCATGCCTGTGGACATGATGGTCATGCATCTATTGGTTTAACAACTGCTAAAATATTGATGGAGCTTAAAGAACACTTACATGGGACTTTGAAAATTATTTTTCAACCGGCTGAAGAAGGTGTAAGAGGAGCAAAGTCCATTTGTGAAAGTGGTTTTTTGGATGATGTCGATTATATTTTTGCAGCGCATATTATGCCTCGTGTTAAAGATTACGATCTTTATTTTGGAATGAATGAATCATTTGCAACAACGAAATTAGATGTCATTTATCATGGAGTTTCAACACATGCGGCAGAATCTCCACAATTCGGTAAGAATGCATTGCTTTCAGCAGCTAACTGTATTATTAATTTGCATTCGATTCCTCGAAACAGTGATGGACAAACACGTGTCAATGTAGGAACGGTTCATGCAGGAACAGGTAGAAATGTTGTTCCTGATACAGCAAAACTTGAAATAGAAGTACGTGGTGTAACGACAGAATTAAATCGTTATATGGAAATTTATGCAAGAGATATTATTAACGCCTGTGCTTTGATGCATGATACTGTTGTTGAAATTAAACAAATGGGAAAAGCTTTTGCGCTCAATTGTGATGAAGATTTTATGAATCAAATACGAAATATTTGTGTTAAAGAAATGCCCGATTTAAAATCACCTCCAGAAAATTTAAATCCATTAGGAGGTAGTGATGATTTTTCTTATATGATGGAATATGTCCAAGTTCATGGGGGGAAAGCTACTTATATGAAATTATTGACAGATATTACAGCTTCACCTCATAACACATCATTTAATTTCAATGAAGAAGTACTTAATAAAGGCCCACGAATCATGGCGTCTATTGCTTATACATTATTAAAATAAAGAAGCTAACTATTTTAGAATTTAAATCTGATACACAATTATTAATTGAAGGAAAAAATTTAAATGAAGATGAAATTAGTGAATATTTTACAACACATTTTTAGGGAGATTGCTTGTTAGCTGTTGAAGATGATGAATTGATTAAAATTCATTTTCATACAAATGAACTATAGAAGGTTTTAGAATATTGTTCAACACTTGGTGAAATCTATGATATTCTTATTGAAGATATGGATCGACAATCAAGAGGATTAAAAGGATAAAGATGCGAAAGCATCTTTTTTAATAACTTAAAAAATGTTATAATTGCGAAGCTATTTATAAATAAAAAAGAGTTTTTAATGATTGGAGGTAACCATGGTTAATATATTTGATACATTACCAAGAAACTTTTTTAATATATTTAATACAGCTGATCGTGTTGTTATCAGTGAATGTATTTGTGTTCTTTATGAGTATATTAAGGATGATGCATCCTTTGCATCTTTAAAAGAAAACTTGATTTATGAGTTAACAAAATATTTTAGTAGTCACTTAATTGAACTTGAAGAACTTCAAAGTCAATCACCAAGAGAGCGCGCACTTTATGTCTATCGAAGATTAAAAGAATGTGGATGGTTAAGTGAAGAAGTTGGTGAAAATTACCATGTTTATGCTAGTTTTGAAGATTATGCTATTAGTATCATTGAAACATTAATAAATTTAGAAGAAGATCGTGATATTGAGTATTCAAGTATGGTTTATAGTATTTATTCGCAGTTTAAAAATTTTGATATTGAAAATGGACATAAGATTCTTGATGCACAATATAGTATGACAAAAAGCTTAATGACAAAATTAAAAAATTTGAATACAAATATTAAGCGTTATATCAAACGTCTTGTTCAAGATAATATGAAAAATGATTTAAATCAAATTTTAGATTCTTTATTAAGTGATTATCAATTAAAGATAGTAGATCGTGCTTTTTATAATCTAACAACTAAAGATCATCCTTTAAAATATCGTAATAGTATCATTTCTCAAATTCAAAAAATCCAAGATGATCAAGCAACATCTGAAACGATTATAGGAAATATCATGCTTTCTAAAGATTTAACTTATCAAGAGGCAATGGATTTGTTTTATAAACAAACATCTTATATTATTGATGCCTTTGAAAGTATTTTAGATTTAATTAATGAAATCAATCGTAAAAATGAAAAGTTTGTTGCTTCAGCAACAAATCGTATTATGTTTTTAATGAATGTAAAAGAAGATATTGGTGGAAAAATCAATGACATCATTAAAGAAGGGCAAGAATGTCCAGAAGTGTTTGATCAAGTAGCAACGATTTCAATTAATAAATACTTAGATCAAAATTCTTTATATTTACCACGACAAATAAAAAAAGTTAAAAATACGGATTTGATTTTAGATACACAATTAGATGAACAAACACGTTTAATGGCGATTGAAAAACTAAAACAAAATGAAAAATATACAAAAACAGCCATTGAAAAAAATGTTTTACAATGTTTGGATCAACAAGAAACAATATTGGGTTCAAATTATTATGATCAAAATAAAGATTTATCTTTATTTATTTTGACATGGCTTTATGGTTATAGTCAAAATGCTCTATATAAAATAGAACCACAAGAAAATATTATAAAGAAAGATCATTATCAATTTAGAGAATTTATAATAAGGAGAGTTGAAGATGAATAAAAATGAACTGATGAAAAATATGTCACAGGCATATTTGTTATTATCTGAAAAAAGAAAAGAAGAATTTTCACGTATTTTAAATCGATTATTAGCGGTTAATTTTATTTGTGGTGGAAGAAAAAGAGATCGCGAAGATTATTATTTTATTAGTGAAAATGAACAACTATTTAAAGATTTTTTAATGATGCTTGATTATGATTTTCATTTATATAAAGCAGACCGTGTAATCTATATCCATAATTTAAATAATTACAATCATTTAAATCTTAATCAAATGCAAACAATTGTTTTATTGTTACTTAGAAAACTTTATTTTCAAAAATCACAAGAGTTACAAGATACTGAATTTATTCATATTTCCCTTGGGGAACTTCATAGTGAAATAGAAGCAACTGGTATTTATAACGAACGTCTAAAAAAGACAGATTTAAAAAATATCTATCATTTCTTGTCAAGGTATAATATATGTGAACGTATTGGTGATTTAAACGAAGATGATACACGTTTAATTATTTATCCAACAATTAATTATATTTTACCAATTCAAAAAATTGATGAAATCAATCAACGTATTCAACAATATAAAAAAGGAGATCACGATGAAAACATTAACGAAAGTGAAACTGATTAATTGGCATACTTTTTCTAATGAAGAATTTGAAATCTATAAAAATGCCTTAATTACTGGAGAAAATGGAACAGGGAAATCTACAATTTTAGATGCGATTCAATATGTTTTAACTGCTGGTAAATGTAAATTTAATAAAGCAGCAAGTGATATTGGAAATCGTACATTAGAGTCTTATATTCGTTGTAAAACAGGAATTGAAGGGCATGAATATGCTAGAAATGGTGATGTGACAACCTATATTGCATTAGAGTTTTATGATGAAAAAACAGAAAAATATCAAATTATTGGAACTGTTATTGATTTACCAGCTGGTGGAAGATTAAATAGAGATTTTTTTCAAATTATTGATTGTAAAATCAGCGATGTAGCATTTATTGAAGAAAGAAGAGTTTTGACGAGAAAAGAATTTAAAAAAGCTTTAATTGATCATCAACAAACAGGTATTTTTAAAGATACAATTAAAGAAGGAGAAAGTTTATTTGGAAATGCTTTAGGTGTTAAAAGTAAATATTTTGATTTAGTAACGAGAGCACTTGCTTTTAAAGCAATTGATAATGTTTATCAATTCATTGTTGACTTTTTATTAAAAGAAGACTTTGTTGATATTCAAAATTTAAGAGACAGTATCAAACACTATAAAGTTCTTGAAGAAAAATTAAAAATATCTAAAAAAGAATGTGAATCATTAGAAGGTGTTGTAAGTCAATATGACACTTATTTAGATACGCACTTTCAAATGGATGTTTTAGAATGTTTAAAAGAAAAATTACAAGAAAAGCAATTACAAGCTATTATTGATAATAGCCAAAAGAAATATCAAAAAATAAATGATCAGCTAAATTTTGTACAACAAAAACTTACACAATTAAATCAAGATGAAGAAACTTATCAAGAAAGATATCATCGTTTAGATGAATCATTAAGAGAAAACGAAACCTATAACTTAAAAAATGAATTACAAAAAGAAAGTGAACAACTCAAAAAAGAAAAAGAAAAAAAAGAAAACAGTTATCAAACTCTTATAACAGAAATTAAACAAGAAATACAATTATTAAAGAAAGTAAAAATACCAAATAGTTATATCCAAATTCTTCAAAATCAAGATTATCAAACAGAAACATTGACACATGCATTTAGAAATATTGTAGAAGAAGTTTCTAAAAGAACAAAGGATGTTACTGAAAAAATATCACATTTAAAAATTGAAATGACACAAACAGTTGATCGTTTTAATGAATATTGTAAAGAATATGATTCTCTTAAAGAAAATCAACTTTATTATAGAAAAGAAATTCAAGAATTAATTCAATTACTAAATGAAAAACTTACAAGTCATTATGGAAAAACCATTGAAGTTAAACCATTATGTGAATATATTGAAGTTAAAGATGAAAAATGGCGAAATGCATTAGAAGGATATCTTAATAGTCAAAGATTTGATTTAATTATTGAACCAGAATATTTTGAATATGCATTGCTTGTTTATGAAGAATATAAAAATAAAAGAGGTATATATGGTGTAGGAATTGTTGATGTTGCGAAAATGTCAAGATATGAAGATGTGGATGTTAAAAACACACTTGCAAGTCAATTAGATTGTAAAAATACATATGCTAGATGGTATGTCAACATGTTGCTTTCTAAAGTACAATGTGTCGATGATGTTACACAACTTAGAAATTATGCTACAGCGATTACGCCAACATGTATGCTTTATAAAAATTACACAGCACGTGCAATCAATCCACGTATTTACAATAAACCATACATTGGATTAGGTGCTATTAAAATTCAATTAGCGACAATTGAACAAGAATTGGAAAACCTAAAACAAGAAATCAAATTACAAAAAGCAAATTATGAAGATTTAAAAAATGGTCAAGCATTATTAAATCAATCCAAAGCAGATCATATCTTCTATCGCTTAGATTTAATTGATGAATATCATAATTTGCTAAAAGAATATCAAGAAATTAATGATCGCTATGAAAAATTAATTTTAGATGATTCACTTATTTCTTTACAAGAAGAATGTGATGCAGTAAAAAAACAACTTGAAAAAACAAAAAGAGAAAAAGAAGACTCACTTATGAAAAAAGGAAGTCTTGAAAACAATCTAGAAACATTTAAAGAACAACTTGAACAAACTCAAGAAGAATATCAATTATTACATGAAAAAATAGTTCAATTTGAAATGGAGCATGTTGATGTTACTCAAGTAGCTGATCAACAAGTCGTTATTTATTTAAAACGTTTTTCTAAAGATTTTAATGGTATGAAAAATGATATTGAACAACAAGGAAATGGTTATCAACGAAAGGCAAACCAAATTGAAAATCAAATAGTCATGAAAATGAAAGACTATAATGATGCATATAATATTGGTTTTGAAAATGCTTTAATAGATATTGAAAGTTATAAACAAAGATACCATCAATTAAAGGAGATGGATATTGTTTCTAAAGAAGAAAAAACAAGACAAGCAAAACTAAAATGTGAAGAATCATTTAAAACATCTTTTATTTCTGGATTAAATGAAAAAATTGAAAATGCTAAAAAAGATATTGCTGAATTAAATAAAGGATTAGCACAAAGAGATTTTAATGGTGAAACCTATGAATTCTGTGTTTCACCAACTTCAAGAGATGATTTTAAAGAATACTATAAGATCATCCAATCAGGAAAAGAATATATGGTGAATAATCTTTTATCTGAAACATTAAGTGAAAGTCAAAGAAGAATTATGGATGATTTATTTATTAAATTATCTTCTGTAGAAAATGATCAAGAAACGGAACAAATGTTGATGGAATATACAGATTATCGTAATTATTTAGATTATGATATAAAAATTAAATATGCAAGTGGAGATTATGCATATTTTTCTAAAGTCAATAAAGAAAAATCTGGTGGAGAAACACAAACACCATTCTATGTCATTATGGCAGCAAGTTTTGAACAAGTTATTCGTAATAGAAATCAAAATGAGGATTTTGGTTGTGTTGTTATTTTTGACGAAGCATTTAATAATATGGATGAACAAAGAATACAAGAAATGATTAAGTTCTATAATGAACGTGAAATACAAACATTTATTGCTGTACCACCATCAAGAGCAAGTACAATTATTCCTTATGTTAATACAAGATTGCTTGTCATTAAACAGGGACAACAATCGTTTGTCGAAGGATTTAGAGATGAATGATTATCGTCAATTGATCTTAACTGAGTTTATTGATCGTTATGAAAATAGTAGTTACTATAAAGGTAAAAGAGATGGTCCAAGGAAAATATCTATTGTATTGCATAAAAGATTTCCAGAATATGGACAAAGCTTCTTTTATGAAATTACTGAAGAACTAGAAAATATATCTTTTCAATTAAAAGAAGAAGGATTAGTTACTTTTTCTAAGAAAAGTATTCCAGGAAATAGAGAAATAATTTTAAATCAAGAAGAAAGCAGTATTAAAAAAATATATCAGGAACTTAAAAGAATCTCAATTAAAGAAAAAATAATGAATTATCTACATCAGCTTGATGAATATCATGTAGAAGGATTTGTGAAAGACTTTATTGATGAAATGAAAAAGAAAATCATGTATGATCAAAGTCTTTCTCCTTATTTAAAAAGTTATGATTTAGAAGATTTAGATTCTGTTATAAAAATACTTAATGGAATGTATTATCAAGATGAAGAAATTTCATTTAGAAAATTTTCTGAGAAAATATTAAATGATACTAAGAAATTAATAAAGTATAAAAAAAGAATATTACATATTGTACATGATTTTTATGATGATTCTTTAGAAAATGAAGATGAGGTCTTTGAAACTTTTTACATTAGAAAGAATCCAGCTTATGTTTACATTAGAGGAAATGCTATTTTTAAAATTAATAATCAACTGATTGATTCAAAACAAATGAAGCAATATTTTGTTTTACCAAGTTTATGTATTAAAGATTTAACAATTCAAAATATTGATGCAAAACAAGTAATGACAATTGAGAATTTAACATCTTTTCATGATCTTTCTTTAAATGATAATTTTTACATTTATACAAATGGTTTTCATAATCATGCGATTCAACAATTTTTAATAAAGCTTTCTGATTTTTTAGGTGATGAAGTGAATTATCTTCATTTTGGTGATATTGATGCTGGTGGTTTTCATATATATAACGATTTGTGTAAAAAGACACATATTCCTTTTCAAATGTATCATATGGATGTAGATACGTTAAAAAAATATGATACATATACAAAGAAATTAACTAAAAATGATAGAAAAAGATTAAAATCTATGAAAAATAATGAAGTTATTACTTACATGTTAAAAAATAATGTCAAGTTAGAACAAGAAATAGTAGGAGATAGCTTTAATGAAAGGTGAAACACTAATACGTTTAGAAAGTTTACAGAAGATTGTCTTTCATTCACTAGCTAATTTGGCTAAATCTATATCTATAGAGACAAGCAAACTTTAAGAATGCTACCAATGGGATGATAATAATTACGATTTACAGCAGATAAAAAAAGAATTAGCAGATGTGATTATTTATTGTCAAGATTTATTGGATTGATTAAATCTAGATGTAGATGAAATTGTTCAAATGAAAATGGTAATGAATGAAAAGAAATATCCAATTAAATAAGAGTTGAAAAATGGCAGAATATGTCATTTTTTTCTTATTTTGTGATTATTTGCAAAAAAATGTAATTCAGTATATAATTTGCAAGTCACTAAGGAGGAAAAATATAATGGGAGACGCTATCAAATTAATCGGGATAGTTATTGTTATCATTGGTTTTGCTTTAAAATTTGATACATTAGCTACCGTAGTTGTTGCTGGTATTGTTACAGGTTTAGTTGGTGGAATGTCTATTATGGATATTTTATCAACACTTGGCTCTGCCTTTTTAACAAATAGAACAGCAACATTATTTATTTTAACATTGCCAGTTATTGGATTATGTGAACGTATGGGTCTACGTGATAAGGCCGTTGATTTTATCAGTGGCATTAAAAGTGCGACTACAGGTAGATTATTATCTATTTGGCAAGTTATTCGTACTATTGCTTCTGCATTTTCATTACGTATTGGAGGACATCCACAATTCATTCGTCCTTTAATTAATCCAATGGCACAAGCATGTGCAATTGCTAAATATGGGGAAATTGATGAAAAAACTGAAGATGAAATTAAAGGGATGGCTGCAGGAACAGAAAACTATGGAAATTTCTTTGCTCAAAACTGTTTTATGGGCTCATCAGGAACTTTATTAATTGTTTCGACTTTAATGAAATCTTCAAATCAAACAATATTGCTCAAGAAGTAACTGCTAATCAAATTGCTTTAAATTCAATTCCAATTGCTGTTATTTCAGTTATTGTGGGTATTGGTTATGCTTTATGGTATGATCGTAAATTAAAAAAACGTTTTGGTAAAAAGCAAGGAGGAGAAAAATAGTATGTTAGAAATAGATTGGAATACAAGTACAATTTTAGCAGAAGTTTTCTATTGTATTATTGGACTTATTTTTGCTTTTACTGGAGTCAATGCTTTAAAAAATAAAGAAGTTGAAAAACGAACAACAACAGCAATCTTTTGGTTTATTTTAGCTATTACTTTCATTGCTGGGCCTTATATTCCTACATGGATTACAGGAGCATGTATTATTGTTTTAGCTATCTTAACTGCTGTTGGTTTAGTACAACCAGCAGCAATGCATATTCCTACTGCTAAAGAAACAAGAGAAAATGCAGATAAATATGGATATAAATCATTTATTCCACCTGTTGTTTTAGCTTTATCAGCAGTAGTTGTGGCTACATTCTTTACAGATTTAGGAGCAAACAATGCCATTGGTATTAGTGCTGCTATTGGTTTAATTGTTGCTTACTTTATTTTCAAACCTAAATTTTCTTTACCATTTAAAGATGGTATTCGTTTAACTGATAATGTAGGAACTACAGGTATTTTACCTCAAGTTTTAGCTGCATTAGGTTCATTATTTACAGCTGCAGGAGTAGGTGCTGTTATTGCTGCAGGAGTAGGTGCTATTATTCCTGAAGGAAATCATTTTATTGCCGTTGCTGTTTATTGTATTGGAATGGCTTTATTTACAATGATTATGGGTAATGGTTTTGCTGCCTTTGCGGTTATTACAGTGGGTATTGGTTATCCATTCTTAATCGCTCAAGGTGCTAATCCGGTTGTTGTTGGTGCTTTAGGTTTAACTGCAGGATATTGTGGTACATTAATGACACCAATGGCAGCAAATTTCAATATTATGCCAGCGGCTTTATTGGAAACAAAAAGTAAATATGCTATAATAATTTCACAATTACCAGTTGCATTAATTATGTTAGCAATACACATTGTTTTAATGTATGTATTAGCTTTCTAGGAGGAAATGAAATGAAATTATTATTAACTGCATTTGATCCTTTTGGAGGAGAAAAAATCAATCCAGCTTTAGAAGCTGTTAAACGTGTTCAAGACAAAATTGGTGATCTTGAAATCGTTAAATTAGAAGTACCAACTGTTTTCTATAAATCAATTGATACAGTTACAAATGCTATTGAAAAAGAACATCCTGATGTCGTTTTATGTATTGGACAAGCAGGTGGAAGATTTGACATAACACCAGAAAGAGTTGCTATCAATATTAATGATGCACGAATTCCTGATAATGAAGGCAATCAACCATTAAGTGGACCAATCTTTGAAGATGGAGAAAATGCTTATTTTTCATCTTTACCAATCAAAGCGATGGTTGCTGAAATTAGAAAAGCAGATATTCCTGCAAGTGTTTCCAATTCGGCAGGAACTTTTGTATGTAATCATCTAATGTATGGTGTTCTTTATACAATTGCTAAAAAATATCCATCAATGTGTGGTGGATTTATGCATGTACCATTTATTACAAGCCAAGTTGTTAATCGTCTAACGAATACACCAAGTTTATCACTTGATACAATTGTTAAAGGAATTGAAGCTGCTTGTAAAGCAATTGCTGAAAATACAGAAGATATTGTTGCTATTGAAGGGCATACACATTAGTTATCAAAAACTAGGGTTAGAAATAATTCTAGTTTTTTTATTTTGTCTAAAATATTTTGTTGAAATTTGTAAGATAATCTATTAAATTATTTATAGGGTTATTCTCATTTGAAAATAACGGAGGGCTTATGTTAGATTCATATCAAAGAAAAATAGATTATATGCGTATTTCCATTACAGATCGTTGTCATTTTCAATGTGCTTATTGTAAAAGTGATCATCCACAAAAATTAAAACATCAAGATATTTTATCTTATGAACAATTATTACTCATTGTTGACCAAGCTATCCAATTAGGAATTAATAAATTTAAAATTACAGGTGGGGAACCAACAATTAGAAAAGATTATCTTTTCTTTATTAAAGAATTAAAGAAAAGAGAGGTAGAAGTAACTTTAACGACGAATGGTTCTTTATTTACTAAAAAAGATTTAGATTGTTTGAAAGAAATAGGAATCGATGGTATTAATTTTTCAATAGATACACTAGATTTAAGAGAATATTTTTTATTGACGCAACAAGATTGTTTGGAAACAGTTTTAGATAATTTGTTTTATGCTTATCAACTTAAAATTCCTGTAAAAATTAATTGTGTGATGGATGATACTTTTCATTTAAAGCGTTTGAATGATCTAATGGATTTGATTAAGGATAAAAAAATTGCAGTGCGTTTTATTGAACTCATGCCTTTAAATAGAGAACAACGAAATCAAAAAATAAAAGATGTTATAAAGTATTTAAAGGAATATCCAATTCAAGAATATCTAGATAAATTAGGAAATGGCCCAGCACATTATTATACGATAGAAGGTTATGCTGGTTATATTGGTTTTATTGAAGCATTACATTATAAGTTTTGCCACCAATGTAATCGTCTTCGTTTAACAAGTACAGGAAAGATCAAGCCATGTTTGTTCTATGAAGAAATGTATGATTTGAAGCCATATCTTAATAATGAAAAACAATTGCGTTTACATCTTGAAAAAGCAATTAAATTAAAACCAAAAGAACATCATTTCGAAGAAAATATTTCTTATACAAGAATGAATGAAATAGGAGGATAATATGGATTTTACACACTTTGATGAAAATGGAAATGCTATTATGGTGGATGTGTCTTCCAAAGACACCACTCAAAGAAGTGCTATTGCTTATGGTGAAATATATGTTGGTAAAAAAATACTTGAGAAAATTGAAAATCATCAAATGAAAAAAGGTGATGTTCTTTCAGTGGCAAGAATTGCTGGAATTATGGCAGTAAAGAAAACGAGTGAGATTATTCCTTTATGTCATCCTTTACTTTTAAGCAAGATTACAGTGGACTTTAATATTAATCATGAAAAAGAAGTGATTGAGACTTATTGTAAAGTTACATGTCTAGGAAAGACTGGGGTTGAAATGGAAGCACTTCATGGCGTGAGTGCAACCTTACTTACGGTTTATGATATGTCGAAGGCTGTTAGTAAAGAAATGGAAATTAAAAATATTCATTTAGTTAGTAAAAGTGGTGGAAAGAGTGGTGATTTTAAGTGGCAGGAAAAGTAAAAGCAATCTGTTTAAGTAAAAAAAAAGGTACAGCAAAAATACCTGTTGAAAAAATCGAAGTTATTGAAAATTATGGTTTTAAAAATGATGCACATGCGGGTTCTTGGCATCGTCAGGTTTCCTTATTATCTTATGAAACAAGGGAAGCGTTTAAACAAATGGGTTCTACTGTTGAAGATGGTTCTTTTGGTGAAAATTTACTTATTTCAGGAATTGATTTTAATGCAATTGAAGTAGGAACCTGTCTTAAAATTGGTGATGTTATCCTTGAAATTACTCAACTTGGAAAAAGCTGTCATAATCACTGTGCCATTTATCATCAAGTAGGAAAATGTATTATGCCCACAAACGGCTTATTTTCACGTGTTTTAAAAGGAGGAACGATTCAATTGAATGATTCAGTTGAAGTTTTAAAAGAAAAAGATAAACGTTTACGTGTGGCAATTTTAACACTTTCTGATAAAGGCAGTCAGGGCTTAAGAGAAGATTTAAGTGGACCGTACATCCAAGATTATTTTAAAGAAAGAGGCTATTATGTCACTTCTTATGAAATCCTTCCTGACGAACAAGCTTTAATTGAACAAGCATTGATTAATTTGTCAGATCGTTGTCATAATGATTTGATTATTACTACTGGTGGAACAGGGTTAAGTATGCGAGATGTCACACCAGAAGCCACACTAAAAGTAGCAACACGAAATGTACCGGGTATTAGTGAAGCAATTCGCTATGAATCAATGAAATATACTAATCGTGCTATGCTTTCAAGAGGCGTATCTATTTTAAGAAACCAAACATTGATTATTAATTTGCCAGGAAGTTTAAAAGCTGTTAAAGAAAGTTTAGATATTATTATTGATCCTTTAAAACATGGGTTAGAAATTTTAAAAGGAGAGGCACATGATTGTGCTCGAAATGATGGTTGATTTATCACCTCTTTATATTTCTTTAAAAACAGCAATTATTACAATTATCATTACTTTCTTTTTAGGTTTATTTCTTGCAAAATGGACATTGAATCGAAAACATGATTTAACGAAAATTATTTTAGATGGTATTTTTACCATGCCTCTTGTTTTACCACCAACCGTTATGGGATTTTTCTTACTAATGATCTTTGGGGTTAATCAACCGATTGGAAAACTTTTCTTCCATGTTTTTCATTATAAAATTGCTTTTAGTTTTTCAGCAACAGTTATTGCTGCTGTCGTGATTTCTTTTCCTCTAATGTATCGTAGCGCCAAAGCCGCCATGGAACAAGTAAATCATGATTTGATTGATGCAGGAAGAACACTGGGAATGTCAGAAAAGCGCATTTTCTTTACAGTCATTTTACCTGAAGCTATGCCAGGTATTATTAGTGGGGGTGTTCTATCTTTTGCAAGAGGTTTAGGGGAATTTGGAGCAACGGCTATGCTTGCAGGAAATATAGTTGGAAAAACAAGAACTTTACCTATAGCGGTCTATAGTGAAGTTATGTCAGGAAATTACGATAATGCAGGTGTTTATGTTTTTATTATTGTTGTTATTTGTTTAATAGCTGTTGTTGGTGTCAATATTTATCAATACTCTCTTAAGAAAAAAAGGAGTTTTTAGATGAAATTAGAAGTTGTAATTTTTAAAAAGTTGGCAGAATACGACTTAGATGTATGTTTTGAAAGTCATGAAGACCGACTTGGCTTAATGGGACCAAGTGGAAGCGGTAAGAGTATGGTTTTAAAATGTATTGCTGGAATTATAACACCTGATGCAGGACGTATTGTTTTAGATGATGAAGTTTTATTTGACAGCAATTTAAAAATTAATATTTCCCCACAAAAAAGAAAAATAGGATATATGTTTCAAAATTACGCATTATTTGATCATATGAATGTTTATCAAAACATTGCTGCGCCTTTAAAAGCACATCATGAAGATAAACAAGTGATTAAAGAAAAAGTTCAACAAATCATGGAAGACTTTCAAATAGATGATTTACAAAAAAGATATCCTCGTCAATTAAGTGGGGGACAAAAGCAACGTGTAGCTTTAGCACGGTTACTTGTTTATGATACAAAGCTTGTTTTATTAGATGAACCTTTTAGTGCTTTAGACGAAACATTGAAAGAACAGTTACTTAATGAAACAAAGAAAAAACTTGTTGAGTATCAAAAAAAATGTCTGTTTGTAACACATAGTCCAAAGGAAATAGAAATGATGTGTGGTAATAAATTAAAAATAAAAAGGGGGAGATTGGAAAAATGAAAAAGTTATTAAGTTTAATGTGTAGTTTATTAATAATTGTTACTTTATGTGGTTGTTCCTCAACTCAAGATCAACAAGAAGAAGTAACATTAACACTTGCTGCTGCAGCAAGTTTGGAAAATACGTTTGAAGACAAACTCATTCCTGAATTTGAAAAAGAAAATCCAAATATCAAAGTTCAAGGAGTTTATGATTCAAGTGGTAAATTACAAATTCAAATTGAAAAAGGTTTAAAAGTAGATGTTTTCTTTTCGGCAGCAACAAAACAAATGGATGCTCTAGTTGATGAAAAATATATCAATGATAAAGATGTTGTTAATTTATTAGAAAATAAACTTGTTTTAATTACAGGAAAACAAACTACAACAGAAGTTAAAGATTTTGCGGATATTGCAAAAGCAGAAACAATTGCGATTGGTGATCCTGAAGTTGTACCTGCTGGTCAATATGCAAAAATGGCATTAACTCATTTAGGATTATATGATGCTTTAACTTCAAAATATAGTTTAGGGGGAAATGTTACTGAAGTGTTAAACTGGGTTGCTTCTTCTTCAAGTGAAGTAGGTATTGTTTATTCAACGGATGCTAAAAGCAGTAAAGATGTAAAAGTTCTTGCAACATGTGAAAATAGTTTATTAGATGAACCTGTTATTTACCCAGTTGCAAAACTTGCGCAAACAAAACATAGTGATGAAACTGAAAAATTCATAAAATTCATTCAAAAGAAATCTTCTTTAAAACAATTTGATAATTACGGGTTTACTGTTAATAAATAATATGAAAGAAATTAAAACAGAAGATGCTATTGGCAGTGTTCTCTGCCATGACATCACAGAAATTGTAAAAGATAAAAGAAAAGGCCCTCGTTTTAAGAAAGGCCATATTATTAAAGAAGAAGATATTGAAGTATTATTGAATTTAGGAAAAGAACACCTATATGTTTTTGAAAAAGATGAAACAATGATGCATGAAAATGATGCAGCTGAAATATTATGTAATCTTTGTTTCAATGAATATATGAAAAAAAGCGCTATTAGTGAAGGAAAGATTGAAATTACAAGTACGATTGATGGATTGTTTAAAGTAAATCGAGAAGAACTTTTTAAGGTCAATTCTTTTGGACAAATGATGATTGCGACAAGACAAGGTAATGTACCTGTAAAAAAAGGGGATAAACTTGCAGGCATGCGTATTATTCCACTTGTTATTGAAAAAGAAAAGATGCAACAAATCCAAGAAATAGTTCAAAAACCTATTTTAAAAATCATGCCTTATCAAATAAAAACAGCAGGAATTATTACCACAGGTTCAGAGGTTTATAAAGGGAGAATTAAAGATACATTTACGCCAGTCATCGTAGAAAAATTAAAAGAATACGGGGTAGAAGTTACTTACCATAGTTTATCATTAGATGATCATGAAATGACAACTAGTAAAATCAATGAAGCCTTAAAACAAGGAGTGGATCTTGTTTTATGCACAGGAGGAATGTCTGTTGATCCTGATGATAAAACGCCACTGGCGATAAAAAATACAGGTGCAAAAATTATAAGCTATGGGGCACCTGTTCTTCCTGGAGCAATGTTTTTATTAAGTTATAAAGGTGATGTTCCGATCGTTGGATTACCAGGATGTGTCATGTATTCACGTCGAACAATTTTTGATGTTGTTTTACCAAGACTTCTTGCTAAAGATTTAATTACCAGTGACGAACTTGCTTTGCTTGGTGAAGGAGGACTTTGTTTAAATTGTCCTGTTTGTACTTTTCCAAATTGTGGACTTTCGAAAGGATAAAAATGACTTATAAAAATCCACAAAAATTTGATTTAAAGATTCGTCTTTATAACCAAGAAAAAAGCTTTGGTAAAGGTGTTTATGAACTGATGAAAAAAGCGCAAAGTTTTGGTTCCTTATCAGGAGCTTACAAAGATATGAAAATGTCAAATTCAAAGGCATGGAAAATTTTAAAAAGAGCGGAAGAGGATTTAGACATGCCTCTTGTTGAACGTATTAGTGGTGGTAAAGATGGTGGTGGTAGTAAACTTACTCAAGAAGGCGAAGAATTGTTAGACAAGTATGAAAAATTTATTCAAGAAATGAATGAATATGCGAAGATTCGGTTTAAGGAGATTTTTGAAGATGAATAAACAGGAATATTTAATTATTACTTTTCATTCATTAGATGATGCAATGGATTTAGACGCTAAACAAACAGCTTCTATGAAAGGACGTCTTATTCCTAAACCATCTGTTATTGATGCAGGATGTGGTATGTGTTTTTCTTGTCAGAATAAAGAAGTGGAAAAGTGGAAGATTTTTCTTGAAGAAAATCAAATTCATTATGAAAAAATAGTAAAGGTTGTGTTTTAAATGAAAGAAAAGATTTATTGTAAAAGTGGAGGATGTAGTGCTAAATTAGGAGCTAAAAAATTAACTCATATTTTAGAAAAAATCGATAAATATCCCAATTCTAATTTACTTGTTGGCTTTGATAGTCATGATGATGCCTCTGTTTATCAAGTAAATGAACATCAAGCCATTGTTTCAACACTTGATTTCTTTCCACCAATGGTAGAAGATCCTTATTTATTTGGACAAATTGCAGCAACGAATGCTTTAAGTGATGTTTATGCTATGGGTGGAACGCCTTTGACAGCGTTAAATATTGTTTGTTTTAACGATCAAGATGATTTAAATATTTTAGGAAAAATCATTGAAGGTGGAAATGATAAACTAAAAGAAGCAAAAGTTGTTTTATCAGGAGGACATTCCATCAAAGATGAATCAACAAAATATGGCTTAAGTGTTACCGGAATAGTAGATCCAAACAAAATGATTCAAAATAATGGCGTACAAGTGGGAGATACATTAATTCTTACTAAAAAACTAGGAGTAGGTTTGGCATTAAATGCTTATCGTTTAAATGATGCACGTCAAGAAATACTTGATGAGGTTTTTAAGAGTATGACAACACTTAATAAATATGCATTCGATGTTTTAAATAAATATACACTTCATGCTTTAACGGACGTGACAGGTTTTGGGCTCCTTGTTCATTTAGATGAAATGCTCAATGAAAAGGCAAGTGCATTTTTAGATAAAGAAAGTATTCCTTATTTTAAGGATTGTCCTTATTATGTTGATGAATTTTATTTAAGTGGAGGCGGACAGCATAATCGTAATGCAATGAAAAATAAAGTTTGTTTTGACGAGGAAAACTTTATTTTAGAAGAAATTCTTTATGATCCACAAACAAGTGGAGGACTTCTTGCCAGTGTTGCAAGTGATGATATAGAAAATATTTTAAATGATTTTAACCAAGCAGGACTTGCTTGTTATGTGATTGGTAAAATCGTTGAAAAAGATCAATTTAATATTTATGTACGTTAGGAGATTATTATGGAAATTTTAGATGCTCGAGGACTTGAATGTCCATTACCAGTTGTTAAAACAAAGGAATTATTAAAAGAAATTGATAAAGTAAAAGTACTTGTTGATAATGAGATTGCGATTGAAAATTTAACAAAATTTGCAGGAGTAAGACATTATCAAATTGTTACAGGTGATGATGGAGATGGTTTTTATGCAATTATTGCTAAAGAAGGTATTGATGAAGAATTAGATTTTAATGAAAAAAGTGGAGATGTTGTTGTTATTTCAAGTGAAACAATGGGAAATAATGAAGAACTTGGTGCTATTTTAATGAAATCATTTATTTTTGCACTTACAAAACAAGATCAGTTACCTAAAGGAATGATTTTTTATAATGAAGGTATTTTCCTTACTACAAATGAGGGAGATATTTTAAATGATTTAAAATATCTTGAAAGTCAAGGTGTTGATATTGTAAGTTGTGGAACATGTCTCGATTTCTTTAAACGTAAAGAGTTATTACAAGTAGGAACTGTTACAAATATGTATGATATTGTTGAAAGAATGGAGAAGGCTGAAAAAATTATTAAGCCATAAAAGATAAATGAAAGATTTAGTTATTGTAAGAGGTGGTGGCGATATTGCTACAGGGACCATTTATAAACTTTTTAAATGTGGATTTAAAGTCTTGATTTTAGAAATTGAAAAACCTAGTGCCATTCGAAGAAATGTTGCTTTTTGTGAAGCTATTTACGATACGCAAAAACAAGTAGAAGACGTCACTTGTTATCTAGCACATGACTATAATGAAGCAAAACAATTTTTAACGGAAAATAAAGTGACGTTATTGATTGATCCAGAGGCTAAAGCCATTGATTATTTCAAGCCAGAGGTTGTTGTTGATGCCATTCTTGCCAAAAAGAATTTAGGAACAACAAAAAAGATGGCTCCAATTACCATTGCTTTAGGTCCGGGATTTATGGCAGGTAAAGATGTTGATGTTGTTATTGAAACGATGCGAGGGCATAAACTTGGAAGACCGATTTATCAAGGAACTGCTTTAAAAAATACAGGTGTACCAGGAGTCATTAAAGGTTATGGAAAAGAACGTGTTATCCATTCTCCTAATGCAGGAACTGTAAAACATGTAAGGCATTTAACAGATATTGTTAAAAAAGGTGAAGTGATTGCTTACGTTGATCAAACACCGATTTATGCGACAATGGATGGATTACTTCGTGGCTTAATTAAAGAAGGTTTTGTAGTCACTCAAGGTTTTAAAATGGCAGATATTGATCCACGTGAAGATGAATATGAAAATTGTTTTACTATTTCTGATAAAGCACGCTGCATTGCTGGTGGAGTCATTGAGGCTATCTTTTATTTAAAAGGACATAGAAATGATTTATCTTGATCAAGCAGCAACCAGTTTTCCTAAAATTAAAGAAGTTCAAGATGCAGTAATTGATTGTATGAATCATTGTACCAATGCGAATCGTTCTACCAGTACGACAAGTTTAAATGCGAGTCGTTTGATTTATCAAACACGCAAACTTATTAAAGAATATTTTCATGTACCTCAAGATGGATGCGTGGTCTTAAATAGTGGAAATACAGAAAGTCTCAATACATGTATTAAAGGTATTCTCAAAAAAGGTGATCACGTGATTACGACCTACGCAGAACATAACAGTGTTTTAAGACCGCTTTATCAATTAGAAAAAGCGAATATTATTACCTTATCTATTACCTCACCTACAGTAGAGGGTATTAAAAAACATCTTCAAAAAAAGACAAAAATGATTATTGTAACACATAGTTCTAATGTGACGGGTGAAATTTATCCAATTGCTGAAATTGGAAAACTAGCGCACGAAAATGGTATTTTGATGATGAGTGATATTGCTCAAAGTGCGGGACATCTTCTCATTGATATGGAAAAGATGAATTTAGATATTTTATGTTTTAGTGGTCATAAAGGGTTGCTTGGAAATAGTGGAGTTGGTGGTTTTTGTTTGGCTCAATCTATAGAAATAGAACCTTTAATAAGTGGTGGAACAGGAATGGATTCTTTTAATCATTTTCAAAGTGATTACTACCCTGAACATGTTGAAGCGGGGACACATAATATGACAGGAATTGCTTCTTTAAAGGCAGGGGTTTGTTATTTAATGAAATATCAAGATGAAAAATCAAAATACACAAATGAATTAGTTGAACTTTTATATGATGGTTTAAAAAATACTCCACAAGTTGTTTTGTATGGCGATTTTAAAGAAAGAACACCAGTTCTTGCATTTAATATACAAGGAATGGATAGTTTTCAAGTGGCCGATCTTTTAAATAATAAGTATGATATTGCGATTCGTTGCGGTACTCATTGTGCACCTTTGATGCATCAACATCTCAATACAGTGGAAAGTGGACTTGTAAGAGTATCACTTTCATTTATGAATACAAAAGAAGAAATACAATTTTTCATCAAAGCAATTAAAGAAATTAGTGAGGGTAATTATGATAATTAGTGTTATTGGTTCAGGTGGAAAGACAACAAAAATAAAACAGTTAAAAGATCAATATTTAAAAGAAGGTAAGAGTGTTTTAATGACAACTTCTACTCATATGAAAATTGAAGAAAAGACACTAGTCGATCCGAGTTATGAAGAAATTATAAATGAAATTAAAAAGCATGGCTACGTACATGCAGGTGGCAAAGCCAAAAATCAAAAAATTAAAGCTTTAGATGATGAAGTGTTAGAAAGATTAAAAAAAGAAATAGATGTAATTTTAATTGAAGCTGATGGTTCTCATGGATTACCTTTAAAATATCCAAGAAATAATGAACCTGTTGTAGACAAAGATAGTAATGAAATTATTTTAATTACTTCTTTAAAGGGACTTGGGAAACCTGTTCAAGATGTTGTTCATGGTTATCAAGAAATGAAAATTGATGGAAATCAAAAAGTAGATAGTCTTTTTATTCAACAACTTATCAACATTTATTTAGAAAAAATTAAAAAATATAATGTTCCCATAGAAATTCAAGTGAATGAAGCAAGTTCACTTTATGAAAAAGCACTAGCTTCGTTATTAGAAAATCAAAAGGAAGTAACACTTATTAATGAAGAATGGTTTTTGCCACAACCGAAACTTGTTATTTTGGGTGCAGGACATGTGAGCCAATATGTAAGTAAACTTGCTTCTATGTTGGATTTCTATACGATTGTTATTGATGAAAGAAAAGAATTTGCATGTAAAGAATTATTTCCAGAAGCAAATGAAATTCATTGTGTTTCTTTTGATAAAGCTGATTCCTATTTTCCTAAGGAAGCAAATACATGTTATGTCATTGTGACAAGAGGACATAAAGATGATCGTTTGTGTTTAAAAAAGACACTTTTTCGACAAAGTCTTTATGTAGGAATGATTGGAAGCAAGAAGAAAGTTAGACAAACCTATGATGCTTTATTAGAAGAAGGGTATCAACAAGTTGAACTTGATAAAGTACATGCCCCTATTGGACTTTCAATAAAAGCGATAACTCCTGCAGAGATTGCCGTCAGTATCATGTCTGAAATTATAGCTATTAAAAATGCACATCAATATTCAAGCATGACAAGTGACTTATTAGAAGTACAAGGTGATGGTGTTTTATGTATTATTATCGATAAAAAAGGATCAACACCACGTACAGTTGGTAGTATGATGTTTGTAAATGAAAAAGGAATTATTGGTTCTATTGGTGGGGGAAGAGAAGAATATCAAGCTATTTTAGATGCTAAGAATTGTCATCAGGTAATGATGAAACATTATGAATTAAATAATAGCGAAAGTGCTAATTTAGGAATGATTTGTGGAGGAAGTAATGATGTGTTATTTCTTCCTATAAAGCAGCATTAGCTGCTTTTTTTATGTCTATAAATCTATTTTTTTGTATTATCTTGATGAAAAAATAGAGTTATGCTACAATTTTCTTGTTTTTAGAAGGTTAATTTAAATATGAGGGAGAGAATATGGAGAAAAAAGAGTATACAAGTCCTTATGATTTTGAAGGGAAAATTCCTTTAAAACAGGCAATTATTTTAGGTTTACAACACGTTCTAGCAATGTTCGTTGGTAACTTAACACCCGTACTTATTATTACGGGAGCTTGTGCTGCAACGCATGATGCAGATGTATTTGCTGCAATCCAAGTTTCGCTTTTACAAAATGCAATGCTTATTGCCGGTGTCGTTACTTTAGTGCAATTATTTTCAATAGGTCCTATTGGTGGGAAAGTCCCAATTATCATGGGAACAAGTTCAGGGTTTATTGGTGTTTTCCAAAGTATTGCTCATGTAATGGGTGGTGGCGTTTTAGGATATGGTGCCATCATGGGAGCAAGTATTATTGGTGGTTTATTTGAAACGGTTTTAGGTTTTCTTTTAAAACCATTACGTCGTTTCTTTCCATCTGTTGTTACAGGAACAGTTGTTTTATCGATTGGTTTATCTTTAATCGGTGTTGGTGTTGCTTCTTTCGGGGGAGGAAGTAGTGCTAAAGATTATGGATCTGTAGAAAATCTTTTGATTGGTTTATTTGTTTTAGTTGTTATTTTAGCTTTTAAGCATGGTACAAAAGGAATGCTAAGTAATTCAGCTGTTTTAATTGGAATTATTTGTGGTTATGTTTTATGTATGATTTTACCATTGTTTATTTCAACAACAGGGGTTGCCAGTGATGGAACAGAGTTTGTTAAATCATGGGTTTTAAATTGGGATAAAGTGGCTCAAGCAAAATGGTTTGCCTTACCAAAACTCATGCCAGTAAAACCAGTTTTTGATTTAAGAGCAATCCTACCAGTTTTAATTATGTTTGTTGTTACAGCTGTTGAAACTGTTGGTGATATTTCTGGTGTTATGGAAGGTGGAATGTCAAGAGAAGCTACAGACCAAGAATTATCAGGTGGTGTTATCTGTGATGGTATTGGTTCATCTATTGCTGCTTTATTTGGTGTTTTACCAAATACATCTTTTTCACAAAATGTTGGGTTAGTAACAATGACTAAAATTGTCAATCGTTTTGCTTTAGCGTGTGGTGCGATTTTCCTAATTATTTGTGGTTTATTTCCTAAATTAGCGGCACTTGTTTCAATTATGCCTCAATCAGTATTAGGTGGAGCAGCAGTCATCATGTTTTCATCGATTGTTATGTCTGGTGTTCAATTGATTACCAAAGAACCTCTTACTGCTCGTTCAATGACAATTGTCTCAGTTGCTTTAGGATTAGGTTATGGTATAGGTGCAAATAGTGCAATTTTAGCACAACTTCCACAAGCAATTCAAATGATTTGTGGAGAATCAGGAATTGTACCTGCTGCTTTTGTAGCAATTATTTTAAATATTTTATTACCAAAAGAAAAACAATAAAGGAGGGCTTTCTTTGTTATCGATTAGAAATTATGTGCGACCTCAAACAATTGAGGAAGCTTATGAATATGCAAAAAAACCGCTGAGTGTTGTTTTAGGTGGTATGTTATGGCTTAAAATGCAAAATAGAAATGTAAATTTTGCTATTGATTTATCTGATTTGCATTTAGATCAAATTGAAGAAATAGATGATGAAATACATATTGGTGCGATGGTTACTTTAAGAGAACTTGAAACAAATGAACAATTAAACCATTTTACACAAGGAGCTATTAAAGAAAGTGTGCGTCATATTGTCGGTGTCCAATTTAGAAACTTAGCGACAATTGGCGGATCTATTTATGGAAGGTTTGGTTTTTCTGATGTTTTAACACTTTTTATGACACTTGATTGTGAGGTAGAACTTTATCCAACTGGGCGTGTTTCTATCAAAAAATTTGCAAATATGAAATTTACAAAAGATATTCTTACAAAAGTAATTATTAAAAAAGTACCAACCAATGTGGTTTATTTATCACAAAGAAATATTTCAACAGATTTTCCAGTTTTAACCTGTGCTGTAAGTTGTATTGATCAACATTATACATGTATCATTGGAGCTAGACCTTTACATGCTGTAGCGTTTAATGGAGATAGTTATTTTGAAACAGGTATTACTGAAGAAAGTATTCAAAGTTTTACAAAATATGTTTTATCAGAATTAAAATTAGGAAGCAATTCAAGAGCATCTAAAGAATATCGTCAAAAGATTGCAAAAGTTTTAATAAAAAGAGCTTTTCTTCAATTAAAGGAGGATGTATATGGAAATTAAATTAACTTTAAATGGAGAAAGAATTGTACAAGATATAGAACCTGATTTATTACTTATTGATTTTGTGAGAAAAAATGGTTGTTATAGTGTTAAACGCGGTTGTGATACAAGTAACTGTGGACTATGTACAGTTTTATTAAATGATAAACCAGTGCTTTCATGCAGCGTTCTTGCAATGCGTGCAAATGGTGCAAAAGTAGTTACTTTAGAAGGATTGCAAGAAGAAGCAAAGCCACTTGCAACATTTATTGCTAGTCAAGGAGCTGAACAATGTGGTTTTTGTAATCCTGGATTTATGATGAATACACTTGCTTTATTAAAAGAAAATCCTCATCCAAGTGATGATGAAATTAAAGAATTTTTAGCTGGAAATTTATGTCGTTGTTCAGGTTATGAAGGACAACTTAGAGGAATAAAAAATTACCTAAACTATCTTGAAGAAAAGGGGAATGAATAATGGCTTATAAACATATTGAAAAACCGGTCATGAAAAAAGATGCGATGAATCTTTTACTTGGTAAACCTGTTTATGTAGATGACATAACAAGTCAAGATTGTTTAGTTGTTAAAGTGTTAAGATCACCACATGCTCATGCTTTGATTGAAGAAATTGATGTTTCTAAAGCTCAAAAAATCCCAGGTATTGAAGCTGTTTATACGTATAAAGATGTTCCTCAAAAACGTTTTACCATGGCAGGTCAAACGTCTCCAGAACCAAGTCCTTATGATCGTTTAATTTTAGATCAAAGAGTTCGTTTTGTAGGAGATGCTGTTGCTATTGTTGCTGGTATTAATGAAAAGGTTGTTGATCGCGCTTTAAAAATTATTAAAGTAAAATATCAAGTTTTAACACCAGTTCTTGATTTTACGAAAGCAAAAGATAATAACATCTTAGTTCATCCTGAAGAAAATTGGAAAGCTTTATGTCCAGTAGGTGCTGATAATCATAGAAATCTTGTAGCAACAGATTCTTCAAGTCAAGGTGATTTAGAAAAAGTGTTTGCTTCTTGTGATCAAGTCATTGAAAGAACCTATCATACAAGAGCAAACCAACAAGCAATGATGGAAACTTTTAGAACGTATTGTGAAATCGATCCTTATGGAAGACTTCATGTTATTTCTTCCACTCAAATTGTTTTCCATTGTCGAAGAATTCTTGCTAACGCATTAGATATTCCTCAATCGAAAATTCGTGTTGAAAAACCAAGAATTGGAGGAGGATTTGGGGCTAAACAAACTGTTGTAGCTGAAGTTTATCCTGCTTTTGTAACATGGATGACCAAGAAACCTTCTAAAATGATTTATAGTCGAAAAGAATCACAAATTGCCTCTACACCACGTCATGAAATGCAAGTGACTGTTAAATTAGGAGCAATGAATGATGGAACAATTCGAGCAATGGACGTTTATACGCTTTCAAATAGTGGTGCTTTTGGTGAACATGGACCAACAACAGTAGGGTTATCGGGACATAAATCGATTCCACTTTATACAAATAATCTAGAAGCCTTTAAATTTTCTTATGATGTTGTTTATACCAATTGTCAAGCGGCTGGTGCCTATCGTGGCTATGGCGCTACGCAAGGACTTTTTGCGGTAGAATCGATTGTTAGCGAAATGGCAGGCATTTTAGGTATTGATCCTGTGGCTATTCGAGAAAAGAATATGGTTAGACAAGGTCAAACAATGGGGGCTTATTATAATGAGGTTGCTCAAGCATGTACACTAGACAAATGTATGGATCATGCTAAAAAACTTTTTGATTGGGAAAACAAATCAAAGGTACGCGTCTTAGAAAACGGTAAAATTAGAAGTGCTGGAGTAGCCATGGCCATGCAAGGATCTGGTATTTCAGGGGTTGATGTGGGTTCTGCTACATTAAAACTTGAAGACGATGGTTATTATACACTTCATATAGGCGCAGCCGATATGGGAACAGGTTGTGACACCATTCTTGCACAAATGGCAGCTGAGTGTTTAGACTGTGATGTTGATCATATTGTTGTCTTTGGGGCAGATACAGATATTTCACCTTATGATTCAGGTTCTTATGCTTCTTCAACAACTTATGTAACAGGAAAGGCAGTAGAGCAAGCTTGTGAAAAATTAAAAAATAATTTATGTGATCTTGCTTTACAAACATTCCATTGTGAAAAAGAAGATGTTGAATTCACCTCACAAGGTGTTAAAAATTTAAAGACAAACGAACTTTTAACTTTAAAGGAGCTTGCTTTAAAAGCAATGTGTGGAAATAATATTGAAACACAAGTTACAGTTACACATTCATCTCCAGTTTCACCACCACCTTATATGGTAGGGATGGTTGAAATTGAACTTGATAAAGAAACAGGACAAGTTGATATTCTTGATTATGTTGCTGTTGTCGATTGCGGTACTGTTATTAATACAAATTTAGCACGTGTTCAAACAGAAGGTGGCTTAGTTCAAGGAATTGGTATGGCTCTTTATGAAGATGTTCAATATACAAAACGTGGAGCTATTCCTGAAAACTCTTTTATGCAATATAAAATTCCTACACGTTTGGATATGGGAAAAATTAGAGTTGAATTTGAAAGTAGCTATGAACCAACTGGTCCATTTGGTGCAAAATCGATAGGTGAAATTGTTATTAATACACCATCTCCTGCAATTGCCAATGCTATCTATCGAGCAACAGGTAAATATCTAAAGGATCTTCCAATGACTCCTGAAAAAATCTTAATGGCAATTGATGAGTAATGAAAACATATATTATTTATTTAGCGGCTGGAAATAGCCGTCGTTTTAAGGAAGATAAGTTACATGCGCTTTTTAAAGGAAAAGAGCTTTATCTTTATGGAATTGATACTTTGAAACAATTATTAAAATATCGTAATGATATAGAAATTATCGTTGTTTCTAATACAATTGATACACAAGAAAAAGGTATTCATAGTTATAAAAGCCCTTTAAGTGAAAGAGGAATTTCTTATTCTATTAAAGCTGCTTTAAACCATATCAATCAAAAAGATGACTATCAAATGATGTTTATGGTTGCAGATCAACCGTATCTTTCTTATCAAACACTTAATAAGATGATTGATACATTTAATCAATCATCTTATTCTATATGTTCTTTAATGTTTAAAGATAGAGTTGGAAATCCGGTAATTTTTTCTAAAGAATATTTTAATGAATTATATTCTTTAAAAGAAGATCAAGGAGGACGAACGATTGTTAATAAATATCCTCAAGAATGTTTTTATTTTATAATTGAAAATGAAAAAGAGCTTTATGATATTGATTATCAAAGTGATTTACAAAAACTTATAAAGGAAGAAGAATATGATTGAATATGCTAAGTTAGAAGATAAAGAAGAAATCTATAATTTGATTTGTATTTTAGAAAATAAAGAAATCAATAAAGAACACTTTGATTATGTTTTTGAAAATTCATTAAAAGATGAAGATATTATTTATTTAGTTTATCGTGATGAAAAAATAGAAGGATTTCTAAGTTTTAAAATACATCATTATCTACATCATGACCATGATACAAGTGAAATTGTAGAGTTGGTTGTTTTGCCAGAAAAAAGAAATTTGAAAATTGGTAAACAATTGATTGAAAAAATTGAAGAGATTGCTAAAGAAAAACAACTTGAACAAATTGAACTTTCTACTTCTACTTATCGTAAAGATGCGCATCGCTTTTATGAAAGACAAGGCTATGGAAAATTACATTATAATTATACGAAAGCACTAGATGACTAAACGTCATCTTTTTTTCACATCTTTTACACATAGTCATGCTACAATAAAGTTAAAGAGGTGGTAGTAATGTATAAAGCGTTGATGATTGAAGATCATAAAGAAGTAAGAGACTTTGTTAAAGAGTATTTTGATCATAAAGAAATAGAAGTTATAGAAGCTCAAAATGGTTATGAAGGATTAGCAATATTAGATGATACAATCGATATCATTTTACTTGACATTATGATGCCAGGAATTGATGGCTATGAAGTTTGTAAACAAATTAGAAGTCAATATAATACGCTCATCGTTTTTATAAGTGCTTTATCAGAAGATGAAAACCAATTAAAGGCTTATGAATATGGGGCAGATGATTATATTACTAAACTATTTAAACCTTCTTTGTTATATGCTAAATGTTTAGCGCTTTTAAAAAGAAATAAAAAAATTAAAACGAATCAACTTCAATCAGGAAAAGTGATTTTGGATTTAGATAAACATATTTTAGTGATTGAAGAAAATAATATTGCTTTAACAGATAAAGAATTTAAACTTCTTCGATACTTAATGGAAAATCAGGGAATTGTTTTATCAAGAGAAAAAATTTTAGATGCTTTATGGGGCTATGATTATTATGGTGATGGACGAGCAGTAGATACGTATATCAAACGTTTAAGGAAACGATTGGGAAAATATTCTTATTATATTCAAACTATTGTTAAAACTGGATATGTGTGGAAAGGAGAAGAATTATGAAAAGAATAAGAAGCATTCAGTTTAAGGTGTTTATTTGTTTGTTTATTTCTTTTATGGTGGTATTTGGATATATTGTAAAGACTAAATATGATCAAAGTTTTAATGAACTGGTGTAAACTTACATTTTGGTTGGAGACATTACATTTTAATTAGAGACATTTGTAAT